>NZ_JBKKRK010000009.1:0-260654 GCF_048847255.1 Pseudomonas algeriensis
TGTGGGAGATTCTATGTTGCAGGGGAACCCTGCAGCATAGAATTAGGGCGATATTCGCTCTGGTTTTTCATCAGGGCGAATGCCACCCGACACAATTTACGGGCGAGGCTCACCAACGCTTGGGTTCTGGCGAAACCTCTTGCCAAGCAGGACTCGTAGTAAGGCTTCCAGACTGGAGACCGGCAAGCCGCCATTGCTGCGGTGTGTGCCAAGCGTCGCAGCTCGCCATCTCCTTTCTTGCTCAGGTGTCTGGGACTGTGTTTTTTTCCGGAGTCCTTTGGCCTCAGGTCCATCCCTAAAAAGGCAATGAACGCATCGCCGCTGGCGAAGTCACCTCGCATGAATGCGGTCGCCAGGCTTGTTGCCGTCAGTTCGCCCACACCCTCAATGGCTTTGCAGCGGTTGATATTCTCAGTAATTCCCGCCCCTTGGCTGGCTTCACGCAATAATTTCTGAATGGCCCGATCGCTTTGCTTGAAGGCGTCCAGTTGCTGGGTCAGGATATCTTTCAGAAGCGGTTCGCCCGACCAGCTCAGCATGAGGCTGACGCGAGCTTTGATCAGTTCTGCACGCTTGCGTAGCAGGCTTCTTAGCACTTTGTAGGCATCGGGAGGTGGTGTCCAGGCACGTAGCCGTTGCTGTTCATTCGTCAGATAACGCGCCAGCAAACGTGCATCACAAGGGTCGGTTTTTGCCCGCTGCCCAATGCTTTCACGGTAATGGGCCACACGATAGGCATCCACAACATAAACCCTGTGCCCCATCCCATGGGCCAGTTCAGCCGTATCCAGGTGATAAAAGCTGGTGGCTTCCAAGGCAATCAAGCTTTGCGCTGGCAACATTTTGAGCCAGCGGACAAGGGCTTCACGATTGTTATCGACGATTTGAATGCTTTTCAGATCCTCGCGATAAGCGACAATTTCAGCCTTGGCGACATCAATACCGATAACCGCTGGAGAGGTAAGGATTGTCATGTCGAATCCTCGGAGCTAGGGTTTAGATGCTTGTCGGGGTCTACCGTAGCGCTGGCTTGCTTCTATCGTCGGTTTTACCGATGAATTCCTTATCGGCGCTTTAGGTAGAAAGGGCGGGACGAGAAGTCTCCCACGGTCCGTACTGGCTAGAGTCGGAATCGAGCTTTTAGTCCTGCCCACCCCTTCAAGTCTAAACATACAAGCGAGCTTGCTCGCGATGGCGCCAGCACAGTTGCCCTGTGTATTGACTGAAATACCG
This sequence comes from Pseudomonas algeriensis, assembly GCF_048847255.1. NCBI lineage: Bacteria > Pseudomonadati > Pseudomonadota > Gammaproteobacteria > Pseudomonadales > Pseudomonadaceae > Pseudomonas > Pseudomonas algeriensis. Next base: position 1,234 of record NZ_JBKKRK010000009.1, read on the forward strand.
CTATCGCGAGCAAGCTCGCTCCCACAGTAGATTTTTGGTGGTTACAAAATCAGAGTTCACCACCGATCCATGTGGGAGCGAGCCTGCTCGCGATTGGATGTCAGCCGCGCTACAGGCGCTGGCTCAGAACCATTCATCCCGCATTCCCAGGCAGGTGTCATCCCGCGCTTCGAGCAGCGTCAGCTCATGCTGGCAACCCGGCACTTCCCAGGTCAGGAAGTAGCGCGCCGCTTGCAGCTTGCCTTGATAGAAGTCGACATCCGCCGCGTTCCCCTTGGCCAAGCCCTCCTCGGCGCGAATCGCCTGTTCCAGCCAGCGCCAGCCGATCACCATGTGCCCAAACACTTTTAGGTACAGCGCCGAATTGGCCAGGCTATCGTTGACCTTGCCTTGGGCCAGGTCGGTCAGCAGGCCGAGGGTGACTGTTTGCAGGCGTGCCACCAAGGCTTCCAACGGCTGACGCAAGGGTGCCAACGATTCGTACGCTTGGGCGCGCTCAGTGGTGTCGGCCACCAGGCGGATCAATTGCTTGAGCCCGGCACCGCCGTTCTGCGCCAGTTTGCGTCCCAGCAAGTCCAGGGACTGGATACCGTGGGTGCCCTCATGGATGGGATTCAGGCGGTTGTCGCGGTAATACTGCTCAACTGGGTATTCGCGGGTGTAACCATGGCCGCCGAGAATCTGGATGGCCAGCTCGTTGGCCTTCAGGCAGAACTCCGAGGGCCACGACTTGACGATAGGCGTGAGCAAGTCCAGCAACTCATGGGCGCGCCGACGCTCGGCTTCGCTTTCCAGCGTGGTGGTGTCGTCGAACAGGCGCGCCGCGTACAGGCCCAGGTCGAACGAACCTTCCACGTAGGCCTTTTGAGTCAGCAGCATGCGGCGCACGTCGGCGTGCTGGATGATCGCCACGGGGGCGGTGGTCGGGTCCTTGCTGTCAGGCACGCGGCCCTGCGGGCGTTCGCGGGCATATTCAAGGGAATACAGGTAGCCGGCGTAACCCAGCATCACCGCCCCCATGCCGACACCGATGCGAGCCTCGTTCATCATCTGGAACATATAACTCAGGCCGTGGTGCGGTTTTCCTACGAGATAACCCACGCATTCGCCGTTGTCGCCGAAGTTCAGCGCCGTGGACGTGGTGCCGCGCCAGCCCATCTTGTGAAACAGACCGGCCAGCAGCACGTCGTTACGCTGGCCGAGGCTGCCATCATCGTTGACCAGGAACTTCGGCACGATAAACAGCGAAATACCCTTCACGCCCGGCGGCGCATCCGGCAGTTTCGCCAAGACCATGTGCACGATGTTTTCCGACAACGGATGGTCGCCGCCGGAAATGAAAATCTTGTTGCCCTTGAGCCGATAGGTACCGTCGGACGCCGCCTCCGCGCGTGTACGAATATCCGACAACGATGAACCCGCATGGGGCTCGGTCAGGGCCATGGTGCCGAAGAAGCGACCATCGATCATCGGTTGCAGAAAGCGCTGTTTCTGATCGTCGCTGCCGAAGCTTTCGATCAGGTTCGCCGCGCCCATGGTCAGGAAGGGGTAGGACGTCGAAGCGGCGTTGGCCGACTGAAAGTGCGCAAAGCAAGCCTGGGACAGCAACGTCGGCAGTTGCATGCCGCCGGCCTCGAAGCTGCGGGCGGCGTTGAGAAAACCAGCCTCCAGGAACGCATCCACCGCCGGCTTCACTTCCGGGATCAGGATCGCCTCGCCGTTTTCATAGCGTGGTTCGTTTTCGTCGTTCTTGCGGTTGTGCGGCGCGAAATGCTTTTCGGCAATGTTGCGTGCCGTGCCGATGGCCGCCTCGAAGGTTTCGCGATTGTGCTCGGCAAACCGTTCGCGCTGGGTCAGGCCCTCGGCATCAAGGACTTCATACAGCTCGAAAGCCAGATTGCGGGAACTGAGCAGCGTCTCGGACATGGCGGCCTACCTTTTCTTGGGATGGGCCGAGTCTAGGTCTGGGAATGGAGGCTGAACAGGATGATTGATTTGGGTGATGGAGCAGAAGGGGCGACGCTAATCAAAAAATGTGGGAGCGAGCCTGCTCGCGATAGCGGTGGGTCAGTCAGAGATGATTTCAACTGGCACACCGCTATCGCGAGCAAGCTCGCTCCCACAGGGATTTCGACGACCAGGCACCTATTGCAGATGCCTGGTATATGGCGGTTAGCCGATGGTCATCAGGCTGGCGTTACCACCGGCCGCGGCGGTGTTGACGCTCAGTGCCCGTTCGATGACCAGGCGCTCCAGGGCGATGTTGGTTTCGCCTTGGGACAAGCCGTGCACGCCGACGATGGCCCCGGCTCGCTTGGCCACTTGCTGGCAGACACCGCGCAGTTGATCCGAATCGCCGTGATGCAGGACGGCGTCGAACAGCACGTCGTCCTTGGTCCAGTCGGCAACGCGCTGGATGCGCGCCTGGATTTCCTTCGGCAAGCGTGCGAACACGGCCTTGCTGGTGTCGGACTCCGGCCACACGGCCGAGCCGCCGACGGCCAGTACGGCTGCCAGTTGTGTAAGCAAGTCGCCTTCCACATCCGCCAGGCACAGCACGTGCTCGCGGGGCAGGATGGCGTAGCTGTTACGTTCGCCTGTCGGGCCGGTGAGCTGGCGGGTGATGCCGCTTTGCGACTGGGCGGCGAACTGCACGCACAGGGCGCTCAGTTCGGCAAGCTTCTGGCTGTCGGCCCAGGTTTGCAGAGCGGTCAGCGGCTTGCTCATGGCGTCGCGCAGGCGCAGGTCTGGCGCGGCCAGGGCGTCGCCACGTACGAAGGATTGCTGGATCGCATCGGTAGGACGGGTCGACAGCAGGCGGTACAAGTACAACGGGCCGCCGGCCTTCGGACCGGTGCCCGACAAGCCTTCGCCGCCGAACGGCTGCACACCGACCACCGCACCGACGATGTTGCGGTTCACGTAGACGTTGCCGGCATGAACGTTGTCGATCACCTTGGCGATGGTCTCGTCGATTCGGGTGTGCACGCCCAGCGTCAGGCCGTAGCCGGAGGCGTTGATCTGGTTGATCAACTGGTCCAGCTCTTTGCGCTTGTAGCGAACCACGTGCAGCACGGGGCCGAAGATCTCCCGTTGTAGCTCATCGAAGCTTTCCAGCTCGATCAGCGTCGGCATCACGAAGGTGCCGCGCTTGCATTCGTCGCTGTCGGCAATCGCCATCTGGTACACAGTGCGACCTTTATCGCGCATGGCCTGGATGTGCTTCTCGATACCAGCCTTGGCTTCGGCGTCGATCACCGGGCCGATGTCCACCGACAGACGCTCCGGGTTGCCGAGGCGCGATTCGGCCATGGCGCCTTTGAGCATTTCGATGACGCGGTCGGCGGAATCTTCCTGCAGGCACAGCACGCGCAGGGCCGAGCAACGCTGGCCGGCGCTGTCGAAGGCCGAAGACACCACATCGATGACCACTTGTTCGGTCAGCGCCGAGGAGTCGACGATCATAGCGTTCTGGCCGCCGGTCTCGGCGATCAGCGGGATCGGACGGCCCTGGTTGTCCAGGCGCCCGGCGATGTTGCGCTGCAACAGGCGGGCGACTTCAGTAGAGCCGGTGAACATCACGCCTTTGACGCGATCGTCACCCACCAGGCGGGCACCAACGGTTTCACCGCGACCCGGCAGCAATTGCAGGACGCCTTCCGGAATACCGGCTTCGAGCAACAGGCGTACAGCCTGGGCCGCTACCAGCGGGGTCTGCTCGGCGGGCTTGGCCAGTACCGGGTTGCCGGCGGCCAATGCGGCGGCGACCTGGCCGCTGAAGATTGCCAGCGGGAAGTTCCACGGGCTGATGCAGACCACTGGACCCAGTGGGCGGTGGGCATCGTTGGTGAAATCGTTGCGGGCCTGCACCGCGTAGTAACGCAGGAAGTCCACGGCTTCGCGTACTTCGGCGATGGCGTTGGCGAAGGTCTTGCCGGCTTCACGGGCCAGCAGGCCCATCAGCGGCTGGATCTCGGCTTCCATCAGGTCGGCGGCGCGCTCGAGGATGGCGGCGCGTTCGGCCGGTGGCGTCGCCTGCCAGATTGGCGCGGCGTTGAGGGCGCATTGGATGGCGTTGTCGACGTCTTCGACCGTGGCTTCCTGGACGTGACCGACCACATCGCGATGATCGGCCGGGTTCAGCACCGGCGCCGGCGCTTCTTCGCTGGCGGCGCAACCGAGCATCGGCGCGGCTTTCCAGTTGTTGTGAGCAGTAGCCAGCAGGGCGCAGGACAACGAGGCCAGGCGATGTTCGTTGGCCAGGTCGATGCCGCTGGAGTTGGCGCGTTCGCTGCCGTACAGGTCGCGTGGCAGCGGGATGCGCGGATGCGGCAGGCCAAAACCGCCTTCCAGGGTAGCCATCTGCTCAATGCTTGCCACCGGATCGGCCACCAATTCCTGAATGGAAATGGACTGGTCGGCGATGCGGTTGACGAACGAGGTGTTGGCGCCGTTTTCCAGCAAGCGACGCACCAGGTAGGCCAACAGCGTTTCGTGGGTGCCGACCGGAGCGTACACACGGCACGGACGGTTCAGCTTGCCTTCGGAGACTTTACCTACAACTTGCTCGTACAACGGTTCACCCATGCCGTGCAGGCACTGGAACTCGTACTGGCCCGGGTAATAGTTCTGACCGGCGATGTGGTAGATGGCCGACAGGGTATGGGCGTTGTGCGTGGCAAATTGCGGGTAAATGACTTCTGGCACCGACAGCAATTTGCGTGCGCAAGCAATGTAGGAAACGTCGGTGTAAACCTTGCGGGTGTACACCGGATAGCCCTCCAGGCCTTCGACCTGGGCGCGCTTGATCTCGCTGTCCCAGTACGCGCCTTTTACCAGGCGGATCATCAGGCGGTGACGGCTGCGACGGGCGAGGTCGATCACATAGTCGATTACGTATGGGCAACGCTTCTGGTACGCCTGGATCACAAAGCCGATGCCGTTCCAGCCGGTCAATTGCGGCTCGAAGCACAGGCGCTCGAGCAGGTCCAGGGACAGTTCGAGGCGGTCGGCCTCTTCGGCGTCGATGTTGAGGCCGATGTCGTATTGCTTGGCCAGCAGAGTCAGCGACAGCAGGCGCGGGTACAGCTCGTCCATCACCCGCTCGTACTGGGCGCGGCTGTAGCGCGGGTGCAGGGCCGAGAGCTTGATGGAGATGCCCGGGCCTTCATAAATCCCACGGCCATGAGACGCTTTGCCGATGGAATGGATAGCCTGTTCGTACGAGGCCAGGTACTTCTGGGCGTCATGCTCGGTGAGTGCGGCTTCACCCAGCATGTCGTAGGAATAGCGGAAACCCTTGGATTCGAACTTGCTGGCGTTGGCCAGGGCTTCGGCAATGGTTTCGCCGGTAACGAACTGCTCACCCATCAGGCGCATGGCCATGTCGACGCCCTTGCGGATCATCGGCTCGCCGCTCTTGCCGATGATGCGGCTCAGGGACGAGGTCAGGCCCGCTTCGTTATGGGTGGCGACCAGTTTGCCGGTCAGCAGCAGGCCCCAGGTAGCGGCGTTGACGAACAGCGACGGGCTGTTGCCCAGGTGCGGCTGCCAGTTGCCGGTGCTGATCTTGTCGCGGATCAGCGCGTCGCGAGTGCCCTTGTCCGGGATACGCAGCAGCGCTTCGGCGAGGCACATCAGTGCCACGCCTTCCTGGGACGACAGGGAAAATTCCTGCAGCAAGCCCTGAACAATACCGGCACGACCGCCGGCACTCTTCTGGTTACGCAGCTTTTCAGCAATGGAAGCCGCCAGCTTGTTGGTGGCTTCGGCCATTTCGGCCGGCAGGCGCGCTTGCTCGATCAGCATCGGCACCACTTCCGGCTCTGGGCGACGGTAAGCGGCGGTGATGGAGGCGCGCAGGACCGATTGCGGCAGGATGCTCTCGGCGAATTCCAGGAAGCATTGATGAGCGTGGTCCGCTTGGACTTCGCCGGCATCGTCACTGTCGGCGCGGCTTGAACCGTTCAGCTCGGTCAGGGTTGCACCACCCTCGAGTTTCTCCAGGTAATTGAAAATTGCCTGCTTGATCAGCCAGTGCGGCGTGCGATCAATCGAAGTCGCGGCCGCCTTGAGACGTTCGCGGGTCGGGTCGTCGAGTTTGACCCCAAGGGTGGTGGTAGCCATATTTTTATCCTCATGTTTGCCACGTACCGCGTGGCATCAGCTGGCGGCAAGATTAGCTGCGAGCCGGGGGAGGTGCAACCGGGTGCAACCGGTTTTTTGTCGAAATTATGAGCAGTTCATCCGGATGGTCTGTAGTCCCCTTCATGAGAGCACCTGTTTGGTGCGAAAAATCTTGCAAAAGCTTCCTTCGATGCACCAATCGCGGGCAATAATTGCCATCCGTACGATTATTCCGACTGGGTGCAACTTATTTGAACGAAACTGGTTGCACCTTATTTGGATTGTTGAATAGCATTCGCGGCCAAGGTGCAACCGGTTCTGGGTACAAAAACCGGGTCGAGCTGCATCGGCTGATGGCTTTCCTGGGGAAACATCAGTCATAAATTCGCGGGTCCACAAAACGTCCGCACAACGTTCGCGTTGTCGACGCTTTCAACTGCCACCGCACCATAAAAACAAAGCCAGGGCGTAACTCATGAGTGTTAGCAATCCCACCCTGATCACCTTCGTGATCTATATCGCAGCCATGGTCCTGATCGGCCTGATGGCTTATCGCTCCACCAACAACCTTTCCGACTACATCCTGGGCGGTCGCAGCCTGGGCAGTGTCGTGACGGCGCTTTCTGCCGGCGCTTCCGACATGAGCGGCTGGTTGTTGATGGGTTTGCCCGGTGCAATCTACATGTCCGGCCTGTCGGAGAGCTGGATCGCCATCGGCCTGATCATCGGTGCCTACCTGAACTGGCTGTTCGTGGCCGGTCGCCTGCGGGTCCAGACCGAGCACAATGGCGATGCGTTGACGCTGCCGGATTATTTCTCCAGCCGTTTTGAAGACACCAGTGGCTTGCTGCGGATCATCTCTGCGGTGGTGATCCTCGTGTTCTTCACCATCTATTGCGCTTCCGGCATCGTGGCCGGTGCACGCTTGTTCGAAAGCACCTTCGGCATGTCCTACGAGACGGCGCTGTGGGCCGGTGCTGCCGCGACCATCGCCTACACCTTCATCGGTGGTTTCCTGGCGGTTAGTTGGACCGATACCGTACAAGCCACGCTGATGATCTTCGCGCTGATCCTGACGCCGATCATCGTGCTGCTGGCCACGGGCGGCGTGGATACCACGTTCCTGGCGATCGAAGCGAAAGACGCGACTTCGTTCGACATGCTGAAAAACACCACCTTCATCGGGATCATCTCGCTGATGGGCTGGGGCCTGGGCTACTTCGGCCAGCCGCACATCCTGGCGCGCTTCATGGCGGCGGATTCGGTCAAGTCGATCGCCAAGGCGCGTCGCATCTCCATGGCCTGGATGATCCTGTGCCTGGGTGGCACCGTTGCCGTTGGCTTCTTCGGTATCGCGTACTTCTCGGCTAACCCAGAGGTGGCCGGTCCAGTGACCGAAAACCCTGAGCGTGTATTCATCGAGCTGGCGAAAATCCTGTTCAACCCATGGGTTGCCGGTGTACTGCTGTCGGCCATCCTCGCGGCAGTCATGAGCACTCTGAGCTGCCAGTTGCTGGTGTGCTCCAGCGCCCTGACCGAAGACTTCTACAAGACTTTCCTGCGCAAGAGCGCTTCCCAGGTAGAACTGGTCTGGGTCGGCCGTGCCATGGTGCTGCTGGTGGCCCTGATCGCCATCGCCCTGGCCGCGAATCCGGAAAACCGCGTTCTGGGCCTGGTGAGCTACGCCTGGGCCGGTTTCGGTGCCGCCTTCGGTCCGGTGGTCCTGATCTCCGTGGTCTGGAAGAACATGACTCGCAACGGCGCCCTGGCCGGTATCCTGGTCGGTGCGATCACCGTGGTGGTCTGGAAGCATTTCGAGCTGCTGGGTCTGTACGAAATCATTCCGGGCTTCATTTTCGCCAGCCTGGCCATCTACTTCGTCAGCAAGATGGGCACGCCTACCACCGGCATGCTGCAGCGCTTCGAAGCGGCTGAGAAAGATTTCCGCTTGAACCAGTAAGGCTTTGGCGAGCCTGCAACGGCTCGCTCAAAACAGTAAAAAACGGCCCGCCTCCATTGGAGCGGGCCGTTTTTTATGGCTGAGGGTCCAAGGTGTCGGGCTGGTTGAGAAAAATCAGTACGCCCAGCAGCGCCATGTAGAACCTGAACGCGGCATCCTGGCCATTCCAGATCTCGGATTGCCACATCAGGAACCACTCGCCGCCAACAACCATGAAGCCGAAAAACCAGACGAAGAATCCGACCGTCAGCCCAACGATGGGCCATTTTTTTGCCCGATTGAAAGCCAGGCCATCCGCCCTGCGTGCCCGCCAGAGTGTCAGCCCGCCATAGGCCAGCAGCACGGTGGTCATTGCTTCGCCGAGGATGATCAGCCCATAAGCCCCGTGCCACATCCAGGGCTTGTCAATGGCCCGATATCGGGCGGCGTTGTTGGGAAAGGTGGTGTCCATGCTCAGCACATGCTGGACGAAATTGAAGTTGGAGCTGTAGTCCGTGACGTTGTTGAACACGGTCAGGAAGGCGAAGGCGGCAAGCGCCAGGATCATGGCGATTTTTGTATAGCGGAGGGTCATGGTTGCGTCCTTGGCTTTTACGACCAAACGACGTTATCACGCCTTTGCGCGATAGGAGGCCGGTCGCTGTGTAAGAAGCAGCTGATTACTTCGTACGAAGGCTTTCAGGATCGCGGTGTATGGATTGTCCATCGGAAAATGCAGCGTGCCTTGCAGCTTTTTGACTCTTGGGTGTAGGGGAAATCTGTTTTTCCTGACAATGGATCAACACTGCCAGTGGCTCGTGCAGAATCGCCCGTCTCATTCAGCAGAGGCACATCGGATGTTCGCGCCCGCCAATTCACCACGTTTCACGCTGGCGTTCGACAGCGGGCCAAATGACCTCAAGGTGCTTGAGTTCAAGGGCAAGGAAGCCATCAGCCAACCCTATTGCTTTGATCTGGAGCTGGTCAGCGATCGGCCCGACCTGGTGCTGGAGGACCTTCTGCATCGCCAGGCTTACCTGGGTTTCGATCACCGCGGCGGTGGGATACATGGCCAGGTCTACAGCGTGGCCCAAGGCGACTCGGGCAAGCGCCTGACCCGTTACCAGATCACCCTCGTGCCACGCCTGGCGTACTTGCGCCACCGCATCAACCGGCGAATTTTCCAGCATCTGAGTGTGCCCGCCATCGTTGGCCTCGTCCTGAAGGATCACGGCATCCTGGCCGATGCATTCCAGTTCAGTCTGGGTGGGCAATACCCCGAGCGTGAATATTGCGTGCAGTACGGTGAAAGCGATCTGGACTTCATCGAGCGGCTATGTGCCGAGGTCGGCATCCATTACCACTTCCAGCACAGCCCTGACGGGCATCTGCTGGTGTTTGGCGACGACCAGACGATGTTCAAGCGTTTACCCGAGTCTACGCCGTACCTGCCGGCCATCAAGCGCCTGGCGGTACGGCACCAGGCGCGAACCACTGCGGTGACGCTACGCGACTATGACTTCCGCAAGCCTGGCCTGCTGCTGCAAGCCGGTCTCGGTGGGCAAGCGCCAGCTTCGCTTGAGGATTATCAATATCCCGGCCAATTCATCGACCGTGCCGATGGCAGCCACCTGGCCCGACGTTCCCTCGAGCGACACGGCGCGGAGCACCTTTTGGCGGAGGGCAGCAGTGACGACAGCGCTTTCGCCAGCGGACATTTCATGCGCATCGAGGAGCATCCCCGCCCGCAATGGAATGATCTCTGGCTGTTGACGCAGGTCGATCACCGTGGCCGGCAGCCGCAAGTGCTGGAAGAGAACGCTTCGGTCGGCCCGGGTGAATTCCAGGGCTACGGCAATACCTTCCTGGCGACGCCCTGGGACGTTTTTTTCCGTCCGCCTTTGCAGCACAAGAAGCCGTCGATCAGTGGCTACCAGTCAGCGGTAGTGACCGGACCGGTGGGCAGCGAGATCCATTGCGATGAGTTCGGGCGGGTCAAGGTGCAACTGGTCTGGGATCGCGACGGTGCAGGTGATGAGCATTCCAGCTGCTGGCTGCGCGTGGCCACCGGCTGGGCGCACGATCGTTACGGCAGTGTGATGGTTCCTCGGGTCGGCATGGAAGTGCTGGTCGGGTTCATGGACGGCGACCTCGACAAGCCGCTGGTGGTCGGTTGCCTGCCGAACGGTGCCAACCCGCTGCCGCTCGACCTGCCGGCCGACAAGACCCGCAGTATCCTGCGCAGCCAGAGCAGCCCCGGTGGTAGCGGCTATAACGAATTGCGCATCGAAGACCGCAAGGGCGCCGAGGAGATCTACCTTCGAGCCCAGCGCAACTGGACCCAGCATGTGCTGCATGACCAGCGCGTGCAGGTCGATCATGAGCGCAGCATCTTCGTTGCCGGCTTGTCCCGGCACGAACTCAAGGACGGCGAGCAGCGCATCACCCGGGGGCGACGGCAGGTTGAAGTTCGCCAGGACGATCACCTGATGGTGACGGGCGACCGGCATATCCGCGTCGCCAACCAGGCCCTGAGCGCAGCTGGGCGGTTTCATGTCAGCGCCGGCCAACAGATCGTGCTGGAGGGCGGCGCCACTGCGACCATCCAGGCCGGCGGGCACTGGATCAACATCGGACCGGGCGGAATCTTCAGCAGCGTACCCATCCAGGTCGGCGGCGCGCCGATGGTGGCGATGGGCGCCGAACCCGTTGCAGCGGGCGCTCCGGATAAACTTGCCGCCGCGCTGGCGCCACCGCTGTCCTTGGCGCAAATACTCAGTTTGAAAAGTCCTGCGCCGTTCTGTGAGGAGTGCGAACGCTGCAAGGAGGGTTCCTGTGCCGTGCCGTTGGCTGCGCTTGGGAGATAAGTTCAGAGATGCGCAGTGCAGCGTGAGCAAGCTCCCTCGCTACGGGGCGCTGTTCGTCCACTCGGCCGCCAACCCCTGACGTTGGGCGCGCTTCGAGGTAAACTCGTCGCCCTTCGCAGGAGCCGCCATGAATTATCGCCACGCCTTCCACGCCGGCAATCACGCCGATGTGTTCAAACACCTGACCTTGACCCGCCTCATCGCCTTGATGTCGCGCAAGGAGCAGCCCTTCGCCTACCTCGATACCCACGCAGGCATCGGGCTTTACGACTTGCAGGGCGACCAGGCCAGCCGTACCGGTGAATACCTGGAAGGCATCGCACGGTTGTGGGACCAGGACGACCTCCCGCCCCTGACCGCCGATTACATGAAGGTGCTGCGCGAGATGAACCCGGACGGCCAGTTGCGCTATTACCCGGGCTCGCCGGAGTTGGCACGGCGACTGACCCGACCGCAGGACCGAGTATTGCTCAACGAGAAGCATCCGGAGGACGGCGTGCTGCTCAAGGACAACATGAAGGGCGACCGTCGCGTGGCGGTCCACTTGGGCGAAGGCTGGCATGTTCCTCGTGCGTTGTTGCCGGTGGCAGAGAAGCGCGCTCTGATGTTGATCGATCCGCCGTTCGAACAGCTGGATGAGATGCAGCGTTGCGCCGCGTCGCTCAAGGAAGCCGTCAGTCGGATGCGCCAGACCGTGGCGGCGATCTGGTACCCGGTAAAGGACCAGCGCATGTTGCGTCGTTTCTACCAGGACTTGGCCGGCACGGGCGCGCCTAAATTGTTGCGGGTGGAGTTGCTGGTGCACCCGCTGGCCACGCCCAACAGCCTGAACGGCTCGGGCCTGGCCATTGCCAATCCGCCGTGGGGGCTTGAGGAGGAACTGCGCGAGCTGCTGCCGTGGTTGTCCAGGAAACTTGGGCAGACCCAGGGTGGGTGGCAGATGGATTGGTTGATTGCTGAAAGCTGATCGCTGAGCCGATGCATTCAGGTCGTCAGGCAGGACGCCTTCGCGAGCAAGCCCGCTCCCACATGGGGTGTCGAGGTGTACGCGACATCTGTGTCCGCCCCGGGCCCCTGTGGGAGCGAGCTTGCTCGCGATGGCGGCGGCACATCCAACATCACCGCCCCAGATCCACCGCTATCGCGAGCAAGCTCGCTCCCACATGGGGATCTGAGGCGTACGCAAGAGTTATGTACGCCACCGGACCTGTGGGAGCGGGCTTGCTCCGGGCGGCGATCCGACGAAGCTTTTCAGGGCCCGACCGTCAGATCGGGCAGGTCACGCCCGTGCCGCCAATCCCGCAATAGCCTTCAGGGTTCTTCGCCAGGTATTGCTGGTGATACGCCTCGGCAAAGTAAAATGTCGGCGCTTCGTCGATTTCGGTGGTGATTTCTCCCAGCCCGGCCTTGCCCAGCTCAGCCTGGAACACTTCCTTGCTCTTCTTCGCCGCTTCCAGTTGCTCGGGCGTGGTGCAGTAGATCACTGAGCGGTACTGGGTGCCGATGTCGTTGCCCTGGCGCATGCCCTGGGTCGGGTTGTGCAATTCCCAGAACATCTTCAGCAAGTCGTCATAGCTGACTTTCTCCGGCTCGTAGACCACCAGCACGACTTCGCTGTGGCCGGTCAGGCCCGAGCAGACTTCTTCATACGTCGGGTTTGGCGTAAAGCCGCCCGCATAACCCACCGCCGTGCTGACGACGCCTTCACGTTGCCAGAACCTGCGCTCCGCGCCCCAGAAGCAGCCGAGGCCGAAGATGGCGAAGTCCACATTGGTGACGAATGGGCCCAACAGCGGCGCGTCGAGGACAAAGTGTTTTTCCGGCACGGCCATTGGGGTTTCACGGCCAGGGAGAGCTTGATCGGGAGTAGGAAGCACGTTTTTGTTCACCAGGATTTCCGAGCGCAAGACCATTATCAGTCCTCTCAGTCAGATTGAGTTGAGCGAAATAGACCGTCAGTGTGCCTCACAAAAGCCGCTGCAAGCTATAAGCGGCTGTCAGACCAGCGGACCGCGCGGGTAGCGCTTGAGCTTCTCGACGAGCTCTGCGCCGGGGATCGGCCGGTCGAAGAGGTAACCTTGGCCGACGTCACAGCGGTGGCGCCGCAGGAAGGCGAGCTGCTGGGCGGTCTCGATGCCTTCGGCCACGACCTTGAGCTTCAGATTGTGGGCCATGGCAATCACCGCGGAGGTGATCTCCATGTCGTCCTGGTTGTCCGGGATTTCATGGATAAAGCTGCGATCGATCTTGATGATGTCGATCGGGAATTTCTTCAGGTAGCTCAGGGACGAATAACCGGTGCCGAAGTCATCCATCGCCAGGGTCAGGCCCAGGCGCTTGAGCTGGTCGAGTTGCAGGTGGGTGTCTTCGGTGGCTTCGAGCAGCAGGCCTTCGGTCAGTTCAAGTTCCAGCAGCCGCGCGGGCAATTGTTCTTCCTTGAGGATGCTGGCGATCGAGGCCACCAGGTCCGGGTCGGAAAACTGCTTGGGCGACAGGTTGATCGCCACTTGCAGATTGCCCAGGCCAGCCGCGGTCAGCTGTTTGCTCATGCGGCAGGCCTGGCGGGCGATCCATTTGCCGATGGGGATGATCAGGCCGGTTTCCTCGGCCACGCTGATGAACTGGTCAGGACGGATCATGCCTTTTTCCGGATGATTCCAGCGCAGCAGCGCTTCCATGCCCAGCAAGCGACCGCTGCGCAGACACAGCTTGGGCTGGTAGAACACGTCCAGTTCGTTCTGGGTCAAGGCGCGTCGAAGGTTGTTTTCCACGAACAGCTTGTAGCTGGCCTCGGCGTTCAGCGCCTCGGTGAACACCTGGACCTGGTGCTTGCCGTTGGCCTTGGCCTTGTGCAGAGCGAGGCCGGCGTTGCGCATGAGGGTCTGTGGGTCGCGGCCATGCAAAGGCGCGCAGGCCAGGCCCACGGAGCCGGTCACGCTGATCAACTGGTTATCGACGAACATCGGTTTGTCGAGCGTCATCAGCAGCTGGCTGGCGATCTGTTGGCCGGCCTCAAGGTCGGTGTCGTCCAGCAGCACCGCAAATTCGTTACTGGCGAAGCGCGCCAGGCTGCCGCTGGAGCTCAGGCTATTGCGCAGGCGCCGGGCCAGGCTGATCAGCAGTTTGTCGCCGGTCTGATGGCCGAGGCTGTCGTTGATGCGCTTGAAGTTGTCGATGTCCACCAGCAGCAGGCTGATGGGCGAATTGCTGTCGCGGGCGAAGCGTTCATCCAGGTTGCGGATAAAAGCCGGACGGTTGCCCAGGTTGGTCAGGTTGTCGGTGTACGCCAGGCGTTCGATGCGCTGCTGGGCCAGTTTGGTCTGGGTGATGTCTTCGTAGATGCCGATGTAGTGGGTCAGCTCGCGGTTGTCGCCATAGACCTTGGAGATCGACAACTGGCCCCAGTAGGGTTCGAGGTTCTTGCGTCGGCTCTTGAATTCGCCCTGCCAGCTGTTGCTCTGGGCCAGGGCCGATGGCGCATCGAACAGCAGTTCGCTGAGGTTCTCCAGGGCCGGCAGTTCCGAGAGGCGCTGGCCGTGGACTTCTTCGGTGGTGTACTGGGTGATGGCGGTGAAGCTTGGGTTGACGTACTCCACCACACCGTCGCAATTGACCAGCAGGAACGCGTTGGCGCTCTGTTCCACGGCGCGCTGGAACAGGTGCAGGGCGCTGGTGGCGGTGCGGCGGTTGTGGTTGTTGATGACCTGGGCGAATTGGTCGGCCAGTTCGCCGGCGAAGGCGATTTCGTCCGACTGCCAGGCGCGGGTCGCGCCTACTTGCTCCAGGCAGAGCACCCCGACGACTTGCCCGTCGATACGGATGCTGGCGTCGAGGATGGCATTGACGTCCCGGGCCCGGAGGTTCTCGGCCAATTCCCGCGTGCGAGGGTCGCGCATCGCGTTATGGGCATCGATGGCGCGGCAGGTCTGCAACGCTTCCATGTAGTCTGGAAATTCGCTGGCGTTGATCACCTTTGGCAGGAAATGTTCCTGGGAGGCGCGATTATAGGCGGAGATCGGCACCAGCTTGCCGTCCTCCAGATTCCAGATGCTCGCGCAATCGATCTGGTAGATGTCACACGCGCTGCGCGTAATCAGCTCGGCGGCTTCTTGCAGGGATTTGTTGGCGCTGTAGCGCTGGCGAGTCAACAACAGGATCAGGTCTTGCTGGGCGCGGACCCGGTCCAGGTGCTGGAGTTGCTCCTGCTGCGCGCGTTGATTCAATTCCAGGGCGATCTGGAGCCTGGAGTTCTGGGTTTCCAGGTCCACGGCCGGCATGGATGGCCCGTCCTGCAGCAGGTCGTCCACCACCATCAGATAGCCGCGCAGCAGATGGCGATTGTGCTGCCTGTAGGCTTCACCGGTCTCCAGCAGGTTCATCGGCCCTTTAGCGGTGTGCAGTGTGTAGCGGATCAGATAGTGGGACGCCTGGGCCAACTGCTGTTGGATCGCGTCATGCAACTGATAGCGCGCTTCAGGTTCCATCAGGCTGGCGAAGGGAGAGCTGACCAGCGAGCAAAGCTCAACGGCCGGCAGGCCGAAGTAGCGTTCGCAGTTTGGATCGAGGAACAGCAACGCCCAGCTTGCTTCATTCAGCCGTTCGAAACGCAGCATACCGAGCCGCGAGGGCACCGGTAACTGCGTCACTACCTCGGCCGCCATACGACTGGCGGCATCGGGTTGGCTTTTCATGGGGAGACTCGCTTCGAAAATGCTGATCGCGCCGGGCTGACGCCCTCGTTATTACGGATTGCCGCAAGGTTGCATCATTGCGGCACTGGCTGACAAGAGACATGAAGGCCAAGTGCTATAAACCTTTTATCGGCCGACGAGGGGATTTCTCCAGTTGTCGGCCGATCAGAGGTGTTCCCTGGGCTACGCAAGCTCAGCGCAACGGTATGTCGACGACCTCCAAGGGATCTCCGTCACGGTCATGAAACGTCACTTGAACGCTCTGGGCCGTGACTTTCAGCTGGGCAAAGTTGTCCTGGCTGATCACCTTGCCGGTCAGCTCGTATTGATACTCACCGCTTGGAGCCCGAGCCATGGGTTTGCCGGGAATAAAAGTCGAGGCATTGGCGTAAGGCAACAGCCTGCTGTTGCAAAATGGCGACGAGACGACTGTGTGGATTTGGAAGTCAGGATCCTGGCTGTGGGTCAGCATGCTCGTCAGGGAACCGTGCACGTCACCAGAGACGAAGATCACATTCTTGATCCGATGGCTGCGGATGGTTTCAAGCAAGCGTAGCCGTTGCTCTGGAAACGCTTGCCAGGCATCCCCTGCGTTGAATTTGCGGTCGGGGTAGAACATGACACCGGTGACGACGAATTTGACCCGGTAGGGGCTGTCGATCAGCCATGTCAGCAGCGAATGTTCCTGTTCTTCATCCAGGATGCGCCGGTTGTTTGCCGACAGGTTGCGTCGAGTCCGGCTGTCGGTAACGAACCATCCTGTATTGCCATGGGCAAATGTATACCAGTAGCGAGTGAGTGGCCTTAACGTGCCGTCATCCAGAAGTTCATGGGCCGGGCTGTGACTGGCTTGATAAAGCTCGTAAGTATCAAGAGCGTTTGTATAGAGAGTTTCGTCTTGGTGATTCTTTTTGGCGGGCCAGTTGTCCTTTATTTCATGATCGTCGAGCATCATGTAAGTCGGCACGCTGGACATCAGTTTTTTAATATGCGGTTGGGAAAAGGCAGTTCGGTATTTGAATAACATGTCCTTGAGGTTGCGGTCCGGCGCAATGAAATTCAGGTCGTCGAGATACACTTGGTCGCCGGTCATCACTACTGCGCTGATGGGTGGGTTGGCTCGCTCCACGATTCGGTTGATACCCGCGAATGTGCGATCCCCCCGTTCCGGTGTCGCCGGGACACCCGCGGTAATGCGCAGGTATCGACACGAGCCGACGATATAGCTGCGTGGGGCGTCGGTCTCGCTGGAGGGCGTGCGCAACTGGTAAATCTCCTTGGGCCACTGCAGCGGCAGCTCCAGTATGGTCTCTGGAGTGTGCGCCGGGCTCAATGTGCTTTTCCAGCCGGCCTGGTATTCATAGAAGGTGTCGGGCTCAAGGCCCTTCAATACGATGACACCGGCTAAGTCGCGATAAGAAACCAGTCGGATGAACTGTCCCCTGGACCAGGCCGTATCGCCTTTTCGGCGGTAGCGGATACCGGCGAATAAAGGACTGTCGGTGTTTCCATCGCCTCGTAGAAAGATACGAGCGTGGTGGGTCGTCGTGTGGCCAATAATAGGGCCAACCGTTGGCTTTAACATGTTCGAATCCATTCGAAGTTTATATTTTCGTCAGCGCCAAAGTTGTTGGGCGCGCTGGATTCATGCTAAAGCCGCAAGCAGGTTAAATATCGGTAGGGCAGGGGGCGGTAGTTGTGGGCAACGACTACCAGAGCAAGTAGTCTTTTATGCTCAAGTGGGTAGGAAAAACCGTTAGTGAAATACGGTTTTAGCCCGAGCAAAAAAAGCCCCGCCAAACGGGCGGGGTTGAGGTACGAGCGTGGCGCTCGGAAAACAGCAGTCAAACGGCCCTCCGCAAGGGAGGGCCGTTCGGTATTACAGCAGGATGGTGCGGATGTCGCCCAGCAGGTCACTCAAGCGCTTGGTGAAGCGCGCTGCGGCGGCGCCGTTGATCACGCGGTGATCGTAGGACAGCGACAGTGGCAGCATCAGCTTCGGCTGGAAGGCTTTACCGTCCCAGACTGGCTGGATGGTGGCCTTGGAAACACCCAGGATCGCCACTTCCGGCGCGTTGACGATCGGCGTGAAGCCGGTGCCGCCAATGTGGCCGAGGCTGGAGATGGTGAAGCAGGCGCCCTGCATGTCGTCGGCGGTGAGCTTCTTGTTCCGGGCTTTTTCGGCCAGGGCAGCGGCTTCGCCAGCCAGTTGCAGCAGGCTCTTCTGGTCGACGTTGCGGATGACCGGTACCAGCAGGCCTTCCGGGGTGTCGACGGCAAAGCCGATGTGCACGTATTTCTTGCGGATCACAGCCTTGCCGCTTGGGGCCAGGGAGCTGTTGAAGTCCGGCAGTTCCTTGAGCAGGTGCGCGCAGGCCTTGAGCAGCAGCGGCAAGACCGTCAGTTTCACGCCGGCCTTTTCCGCCACGGCTTTCTGCGCAACGCGGAAAGCTTCCAGCTCGGTGATGTCAGCCTGGTCGAACTGAGTCACGTGCGGGATGTTCAGCCAGCTGCGGTGCAGGCTCGACGCGCCGATCTGCATCAGGCGAGTCATGGCCACTTCTTCGGTTTCGCCGAAGCGACTGAAGTCCACCGCCGGGATCGGCGGGATGCCCGCGCCGCCGGTGGCGCCTTCGGCCGGTGCGTTCTTGGCCTTCTGCATCATGGCCTTGACGTAGGCTTGCACGTCTTCCTTGAGCACACGACCGTGAGGGCCGCTCGGGCCTACGGCGGACAGCTCGACACCGAATTCACGGGCCAGCTGACGCACCGCAGGGCCAGCGTGCACCTTGGCACCGCTAGGCGCAGGCGCCGCGGCGGCAGGGGCAGGAGCCGCTTCGGCCTTGGCGGCGGGGGCGGCGGCTGGCGCTGGCGCGGCTTCGGCCTTGGCAGCAGGCGCAGCAGCCGGGGCTGGCGCGGCAGGCGCCGAGGCACCGGCCACTTTCAGCTTCAGGATCAGGTCACCGGTGCCGACTTCGTCTTCCAGCTTGATCTCGACGCTTTCCACCACACCGGCGGCCGGCGATGGGATTTCCATGCTGGCCTTGTCGGATTCCAGGGTGATCAGCGACTGGTCGGCTTCGACGGTGTCGCCGGCCTTGACCAGTACTTCGATGATCTTGGCCTTGCCCGACGAACCGATGTCCGGGACATGGATGTCCTGAACAGTGGCGGCGGCAGGCGCAGCGGCCGGAGCTGGAGCCGCTTCGGGAGCGGGCGCAGCGGCAGGCTTTTCAGCCGCCGCCGGGGCAGCAGCAGGGGCGGCCGCTTCAGGTGCCGCAGCGGCGCCCTCGACTTCCAGCTCCAGCAACTCGTCGCCTTCCTTCAGGCGATCGCCCAGCTTCACTTTCAGGCTCTTGATGACACCGGCCTTCGGCGCAGGCACTTCCATGCTGGCCTTGTCCGATTCAAGCGTCAGGATGCTCTGGTCGGCTTCGATGCGGTCGCCGACCTTCACAAACAGTTCAATTACTTCACCTTCACCGCTGCCGATGTCAGGTACGCGAATGAGTTCGCTCACGAAAATTCTCCTCAGCAGTCCAGTGGGTTGCGTTTTTCCGGATCGATGCCGAACTTGGCGATGGCTTCGGCCACCACTTTAGGTTCGATATCGCCGCGGTCAGCCAGGGCTTCCAAGGCTGCCAACACAACGAACTTACGGTCGACTTCGAAGAAGTGACGCAGCTTCTTGCGGCTGTCGCTACGGCCGAAACCGTCGGTGCCCAGCACTTTGAATTCCTTGGAAGGAACCCACTGGCGGATCTGTTCGGCGAACAGCTTCATGTAGTCGGTAGAGGCGATGACCGGACCTTTGCGGCCGTTCAGGCACTCTTCGACGTAGCTCAGCTTTGGCTTCTGACCAGGGTGCAGGCGGTTGCTGCGCTCCACGGCCAGGCCGTCGCGACGCAGTTCGTTGAAGCTGGTGACGCTCCAGACGTCGGCGCCGACGTTGAACTCTTCACGCAGGATCTTCGCCGCTTCACGCACTTCGCGCAGGATGGTGCCGGAGCCCATCAGCTGGACGTGGTGCGCCGCTTCGCGGGTGTCTTCTTCGAGCAGGTACATGCCCTTGACGATGCCTGCCTCTACGCCGGCCGGCATGGCTGGCTGCTGGTAGGACTCGTTCATCACGGTGATGTAGTAGAAGACGTCCTGTTGCTCTTCGGTCATCTTCTTCATGCCGTCCTGGATGATCACCGCCAGCTCGTAGCCGTAGGTCGGATCATAGGTGCGGCAGTTCGGGATGGTCCCGGCCAGCATGTGGCTGTGGCCGTCTTCGTGCTGCAGGCCTTCACCGTTGAGGGTGGTCCGGCCGGCGGTGCCGCCGATCAGGAAGCCACGAGTACGGCTGTCGCCAGCGGCCCAGGCCAGGTCGCCGATACGCTGGAAGCCGAACATCGAGTAGAAGATGTAGAACGGCAGCATCGGCTGGTTGTGGCTGGAGTACGAAGTACCGGCGGCAATGAAGGAGCTCATGGCGCCCGCTTCGTTGATGCCTTCCTCGAGGATCTGGCCCTTCTTGTCTTCCTTGTAGAACATCACTTGGTCTTTATCGACTGGCTCGTAGAGCTGGCCGACGGACGAGTAGATGCCCAACTGGCGGAACATGCCTTCCATGCCGAAGGTACGGGCCTCGTCCGGGATGATCGGGACGATGCGCGAGCCGATTTCCTTGTCCTTGACCAGTTGCGCCAGGATCCGCACGAAAGCCATGGTGGTGGAGATTTCGCGGTCGCCCGAGCCGTCCAGGATGGCCTTGAGGGTATCGAGTGGCGGCGTCGGGATGCTGAAGCTCTTGGCGCGACGCTGCGGCACGAAACCACCCAGGGCGGCGCGGCGCTCGGCCAGGTAACGGGCTTCGGCGCTGCCTTCTTCCGGCTTGAAGAACGGCAGGTTTTCCAGTTCGCTGTCCTTGACCGGGATGTCGAAGCGGTCACGGAACAGCTTCAGGCTCTCGACGTCGACCTTCTTGGTGTTGTGCGCGGTGTTCTTCGCTTCGCCGGCACCGGTGCCATAACCCTTGATGGTCTTGGCCAGGATGACGGTCGGTTGCTCTTTGTGATTGACCGCCTGATGGTACGCCGCGTAGACCTTGTACGGGTCGTGGCCGCCACGGTTGAGCTTCCAGATCTCGTCGTCGGACAGGTCGGCAACCATCGCCTTGAGTTCAGGCGAGTTGAAGAAGTGCTCACGGACGAACGCGCCGTCCTTGGCCTTGTAGTTCTGGTACTCGCCGTCGATGACTTCGTCCATGCGGCGTTGCAGGATGCCGTCGACGTCCTTGGCCAGCAGTGGGTCCCAGAAGCGGCCCCAGATGACTTTGTTGACGTTCCACTGGGCACCACGGAACACGCCTTCGAGTTCCTGGATGATCTTGGCGTTGCCGCGAACCGGGCCGTCGAGGCGCTGCAGGTTGCAGTTGATGACGAAGATCAGGTTGTCCAGCTTCTCGCGGCCGGCCAGGGAGATCGCACCCAGGGATTCCGGCTCGTCGCACTCACCGTCACCCATGAAGCACCAGACTTTCTGCTTGCCTGGCTGGATGAAGCCACGGGCTTCGAGATACTTCATGAAGCGCGCCTGGTAGATCGCCTGGATCGGGCCCAGGCCCATGGAAACGGTCGGGAACTGCCAGAAATCAGGCATCAGCCAAGGGTGCGGGTACGAGGACAAGCCGTTGCCGTCCACTTCCTGGCGGAAGTTGTTCATCTGGTCTTCGGTGATGCGGCCTTCCATGAACGCACGGGCGTAGACGCCTGGCGATGCGTGACCCTGGAAGTAGATCAGGTCGCCGCCATGTTCGTCGGTCGGGGCCTGGAAGAAGTAGTTGAAGCCGATGTCATACAGCGTCGCACTGGAGGCGAAGCTGGAGATGTGACCGCCCAGGTCAGAATCTTTCAGGTTGGTACGCATGACCATGGCCAACGCGTTCCAGCGCACCAGCGAGCGAATGCGGCGTTCCATGAACAGGTCGCCAGGCATGCGTGCTTCGTGGGTGACAGGGATCGTGTTGCGGTATGGCGTGGTGATGGCGTAGGGCAGTTGCGAACCGCTGCGGGTTGCGAGTTCACCCATACGGGTCATCAGATAATGAGCACGGTCTTCGCCTTCTTTGTCGAGAACCGATTCCAGGGCGTCCAGCCATTCCTGGGTTTCGACGGGATCGAGGTCTTGCATGGCTTGCTCCAGGGCGGAAAGGCTACCAGAATCGGTTGCCTGAGTTTGCGACTGGCCTTGTGGGCAGACGATATAAATTCTTGGATTGCCGAAGGTTGTCTCGGCGGCGTGTAGTTTTACTACAAATCGTTGGCCGTTTCAGCCTTTCGAATGTATAGACGAGTAGTAAAACTACACATGAGCGGCTTATGGCCCCTCGTTTCGTTGTGAGAATAATCGTTACTGTTGGTCATTAGCCAACTCGAACAGGTAAAAACTTGATGCCGGCTGCCAATAAAACCAGAAAATCAGCTATTTATCATCTTTGTTCGACAGTCGATCAGGTAGTGGCATTCGAAAAAACACTACATCCAGCCTTTCCCGCGCCGATCAAGGATAGACCATGAGCCTGCCCTCGCTTGCCGAAATACCGGCGATTCTCCAGTCATTGGTCAGTCGGGCCGAGCAGTCGTTCCGCGCGGCGGTCGCCACCTTGGACGACGACCATGGGCTCTCTGCCTGGACGCCGCAGCGCTGGGCCGAGTTCAATCGCGTCGTCGCGGCCAGCGACTTTGTCATCGAGCAAAGTGTACGAGACCCGTCGATGCTCTTGGAGCTGGTGCACAGCGGCGAGCTGGACCGCAGCCTGGCCCCCGGTGAAATGTGCGCGCAGATCGGCGCCGCCGTCCAGGCCGCCGAAACCGAAGATGAGTTGGGTCGCGTGCTGCGTCGCCAGCGCACCCGCCAGCAGGTGCGCATCATTTGGCGTGACCTGACCCGCCAGGCGGACCTGGTCCAGACCTGTCGCGATCTCTCGGACATGGCCGACACCTGCATCGACCAGGCCTATCGATGGTTGTACCAACGCCTGAGCCAACAATTGGGCATACCCACCGGCCGGCGCAGTGGCGAGCCGCAGCAGATGGTCATCCTGGGCATGGGCAAGCTAGGCGCCGTCGAGCTGAACCTGTCGTCGGACATCGACCTTATCTTCGCCTATCCCGAAGGCGGCGAAACCGTCGGCGCGAAGCGGCCGCTGGATAACCAGGAATTTTTCATCCGCCTTGGCCAGCGCCTGATCAAGGCCCTCGATCCGATGACCGTCGATGGCTTTGTGTTTCGTGTCGACATGCGTCTGCGTCCCTATGGCTCGGCCGGCGCGCTGGTGCTGAGCTTCAATGCCCTGGAGCAGTATTACCAGGACCAGGGGCGCGACTGGGAACGCTACGCGATGATCAAGGCGCGGGTGGTGGCGGGCGACCAGGTGGCCGGCGCGCAACTGCTCGACATGCTGCGCCCGTTCGTCTATCGCCGTTACCTGGATTTTTCCGCCATCGAAGCGTTGCGCACCATGAAGCAGTTGATCCAGCAGGAGGTGCGGCGCAAGGGCATGGCCGACAACATCAAGCTGGGTTCGGGCGGCATCCGCGAGGTGGAATTCATCGCCCAGGCGTTCCAGTTGATCCATGGCGGTCGCGACCTGAGCTTGCAGCAACGACCGTTGTTGAAGGTGCTTGGCACATTGGAGGGCCAGGGCTACCTGCCGTCCAAGGTGATCGACGAGTTGCGCCAGGGTTATGAGTTCCTGCGTTACACCGAACATGCGATCCAGGCCATTGCCGACCGCCAGACGCAGATGCTGCCGGACACTGCGCAGGATCAGGCGCGCATTGCGTTCATGCTGGGCTTCGCCGACTGGTCGGCGTTTCACGAACAGCTGATGCATTGGCGTGGGCGCGTGGCATGGCATTTCGGCCAGGTCATCGCCGATCCGGACGAAGAAGAGGGCAGCGAAGGCGAAGTCGCGGTGGGTGGAGAATGGCTGCCGCTGTGGGAAGACAGCCAGGATGAGGAAGCGGCGTGTCGCCAGTTGGAGGCGGGCGGTTTCACCGATGCGTCCAAGGCGCTGAGGGCCTTGGCTGCCTTGCGCGCCAGCCCGCAATTGCGCGCGATGCAACGTTTGGGGCGCGAGCGCCTGGATGCGTTCATTCCGCGCCTGTTGGCTCAGGCGGTGGAGCACGCCAATCCGGACCTGGTGCTGGAACGGGTATTGCCATTGGTTGAAGCCGTGGCCCGCCGTTCGGCTTATCTGGTGCTGCTGACCGAGAACCCTGGCGCGTTGCGGCGTTTGCTGACGTTGTGTGCGGCGAGCCCATGGATTGCCGAGCAGATCACACGTTTTCCGCTGTTGCTCGATGAGTTGCTCAACGAAGGCCGTTTGTTCAAGCCGCCGTTGGCGCCTGAGCTGGCGGCGGAATTGCGCGAGCGGCTGACGCGCATCCCCGAGGACGATCTCGAACAACAGATGGAAGCCTTGCGGCATTTCAAGCTGGCCCACCGCCTGCGCGTCGCTGCCTCGGAAATCGCCGGCAGCCTGCCGTTGATGAAAGTCAGCGACTACCTGACGTGGCTGGCCGAAGCCATCCTCGAGCAGGTGCTGGCCCTGGCCTGGCGCCAGACAGTCGCCAAGCATGGCGTACCGTTGCGCACCGATGGGAGCCCGTGCGATCCGGGGTTCATCATTGTCGGTTATGGGAAAGTCGGTGGCCTGGAATTGGGGCATGGTTCCGACCTGGACCTGGTGTTCATCCACGATGGCGACCCGCAGGCTGAAACCGACGGCCCGAAACCCATCGACGGTGCTCAATTCTTCACCCGGCTTGGCCAGCGGATCATTCACTTGTTGACGGCCCAGACGAACTCCGGGCAGTTGTATGAAGTGGACATGCGTCTGCGGCCGTCCGGGGCGTCGGGCTTGCTGGTCAGTTCCCTGGGGGCGTTTGCCCGCTATCAGGAAAACGAAGCCTGGACCTGGGAGCATCAGGCGTTGGTGCGTGCGCGAGTGCTGGTGGGCAGCCAGGACGTCGGCCAGGCGTTCGAAAAAGTCCGCGCCCAGGTGTTGGGACGCACCCGTGATTTGCCGACGCTGCGCCAGGAAGTCAGCGAGATGCGCGCCAAGATGCGCGACAACCTTGGCAGCAAGGCCACCGCCGCCGGGACCGCGCCGAATGCCTTCGAAGCCACGGCGCCCTTTGACCTCAAGCAGGACGCCGGAGGTATCGTCGATATTGAATTTATGGTGCAATACGCGGCCCTGGCCTGGTCCGAGGCGTACCCTTCACTGGTGCGCTACACCGATAACATCCGCATCCTGGACGGATTGCAGGAGGTCGGATTGATGCCTGCCGAGGATGCCACGCTGTTGCGCGAAGCCTACAAGGCCTACCGCTCCGCCGCCCACCGCCAGGCCTTGCAGAAAGACACTGGGGTGATTGCAGGCGATCAGTTCGTGGATGAGCGTCGACAGGTGATGCGGATCTGGCGAGAGCTGGGGCTGAGTTGAAGGATTGAATGTAGGAGCGAGCTTGCTCGCGATAGCGGTGTGTCAGGCGACATCGACGTTGGATGTGCTGGCCCCATCGCGAGCAAGCTTGCACCCACAGTTGATTGGCGGTGCCGCACGGTATTGGATACTTGTGCGCAACCCCTGTGGGAGCGAGCCTGCTCGCGATAGCGGTAGGTCAGACAACATCGACGTTGGATGTGCTGGCCCCATCGCGAGCAAGCTCGCTCCCACAGTTGATTGGCGGTGCTGCACGGTATTGGATACTTGTGCGCAACCCCTGTGGGAGCGAGCCTGCTCGCGATAGCGGTGGGTCAGGCGACATCGATGTTGGATGTGCTGGCCCCATCGCGAGCAAGCTCGCTCCCACAGTTGATTGGCGGTGCCGCACGGTATTGGATACTTATGCGCAACCCTTGTGGGAGCGAGCTTGCTCGCGATAGCGGTGGGTCAGGCGACATCGATGTTGGATGTGCTGGCCCCATCGCGAGCGGGCTCGCTCCCACAGTTGATTGGCGGTGCCGCACGGTATTGGATACTTGTGCGCAACCCCTGTGGGAGCGAGCTTGCTCGCGATAGCGGTAGGTCAGGCGACATCGATGTTGGATGTGCTGGCCCCATCGCGAGCAAGCTCGCTCCCACAGTTGATTGGCGGTGTCGCACGGTATTGGATACTTGTGCGCAACCCCTGTGGGAGCGAGCCTGCTCGCGATAGCGGTAGGTCAGGCGACATCGATGTTGGATGTGCTGGCCCCATCGCGAGCAAGCTCGCTCCCACAGTTGATTGGCGGTGCTGCACGGTATTGGATACTTATGCGCAACCCCTGTGGGAGCGAGCCTGCTCGCGATAGCGGTAGGTCAGGCGACATCGACGTTGGATGTGCTGGCCCCATCGCGAGCAAGCTTGCACCACAGTTGATTGGCGGTGCCGCACGGTATTGGATACTTGTGCACAACCCCTGTGGGAGCGAGCCTGCTCGCGATAGCGGTAGGTCAGACAACATCGACGTTGGATGTGCTGGCCCCATCGTGAGCAAGCTTGCACCCACAGTTGATTGGCGGTGTGTTGTAGATTAAGGCCACAGGCAACGACCTAAGCCACAGTGATTCTCGAGGCGGGGAGGCGTAGGCCTCCCCGTATCGTTTTTGGAAAGCACATGAATATTCTGATCGTTGGGCCCAGTTGGGTCGGTGACATGGTGATGGCCCAGACACTGTTCCAGTGTCTGAAGCTGCGTCATCCGCAGTGCGAAATCGACGTTCTGGCCCCTGAATGGAGCCGTCCGATCCTTGAGCGCATGCCCGAGGTGCGCAAGGCCTTGAGCTTTCCGCTCGGCCATGGCGTGCTGGAGCTGGCGACTCGCCGGCGCATCGGCAAATCCCTGGTCGGCCACTACGACCAGGCGATCCTGTTGCCCAATTCGCTGAAATCGGCGCTGGTGCCGTTCTTTGCCGGCATTCCCAAGCGCACAGGCTGGCGCGGCGAGTTTCGCTATGGCTTGCTCAATGACGTGCGCACGCTGGACAAAGATCGTTATCCATTGATGATCGAGCGCTTCATGGCCCTGGCCTACGAGCCGGGGGCCGAATTGCCCAAGCCGTATCCGCGGCCGAGCCTGCAAATCGATCCGGTAACGCGCGAGTCGGCCCTGGCCAAGTTCGGTCTGACCCTGGATCGCCCGGTACTGGCCCTGTGCCCGGGCGCCGAGTTCGGTGAGTCCAAGCGCTGGCCGGCGGAGCATTACGCCCAGGTTGCCGAGGCGAAGATCCGTGAAGGCTGGCAAGTCTGGCTGTTCGGTTCGAAAAACGATCACTCGGTGGGCGAAGACATCCGTTCGCGGCTGATTCCGGGCCTGCGGGAAGAGTCGGTCAACCTCAGCGGCGACACGTCCCTGGCCGAGGCGATTGACCTGTTATCCTGCGCCGATTCGGTGGTGTCCAATGACTCCGGCTTGATGCACGTCGCGGCCGCGCTGAACCGTCCGTTGGTGGCGGTCTACGGCTCGACTTCGCCGGGTTTTACTCCGCCGTTGGCCGATCAGGTCGAAGTCGTGCGCCTGGGCATCGAGTGCAGTCCATGCTTCGACCGTACCTGCCGCTTCGGCCATTACAACTGCCTGCGCCAGCTGATGCCGCCGGCGGTGAACGAGGCCCTGGAGCGTTTGCAGGGCACTCCCGTGGAGGTCCGGTAACTTGCGGGTATTGTTGATCAAGACCTCTTCGCTGGGCGATGTAGTCCACACGTTGCCAGCGCTGACCGATGCGACGCGGGCAATTCCTGGCATCACATTCGACTGGGTGGTGGAAGAGGGTTTCGCCGAAATCCCTACCTGGCATCCGGCCGTGGGCAAGGTCATCCCGGTGGCGATCCGGCGCTGGCGCAAGAATCTCTGGCAAACCCTCAAAAGCGGTGAATGGCGACGCTTCAAGCAGAGCATTCGCGCCGAAAAATATGATTTGGTGATCGATGCCCAAGGCCTGCTGAAAAGTGCCTGGCTGACCCGCTACGTCAAGGCACCGGTGGCTGGGCTGGATAAGGATTCGGCGCGTGAACCGCTCGCGGCGCGCTTCTATTCGCGTCGCCTGGCGGTCGCTCGTGGTCAGCATGCGGTGGAGCGTGTACGTCAACTGTTCGCCCTGGCGCTGGGCTATGACTTGCCGCAAACCCAGGGCAGCTATGGCCTGGACATCGACCGACTGGTTGAATTGCCGCGCCCATACCCCTACGTGGTGTTCCTGCATGGCACGACGTGGGAATCCAAACATTGGCCTGAGCTCTACTGGCGTCAGCTCACCGAGCGCATGGGGCAATTCGGCGTGGTGGTGAAACTGCCGTGGGGCAACCCGGCCGAGAAGGCTCGGGCCGAGCGCATCGCCAACGGGCTGCGCAATGCCTTGGTGCTGCCGAAATTGAACCTGGGCGGCATGGGCAAGGTACTCGCCGGCGCCCAGGCCTGCGTGGCCGTGGACACGGGCCTCGGGCATCTGGCCGCCGCTTTGGATGTGCCGACCATCTCGCTGCTCGGCCCGACCAACCCGGTGCTGACCGGCGCCTATGGCAAGGGCCAGATTCATCTCGCCAGCGATTTTCCTTGCGCGCCGTGCATGCAGAAACAATGCACTTACCCACCGACCGCCGAAGATGCCCGGCGGTTTGACCTGAAACGCGAGCAGCCCCTGTGCTTCACGCGTCTGAATCCCGAGCGTGTTGCCAGCCACCTGAGCACGTTATTGGCTGAGGAGCCGCGCTGATGCAATTGGCTTTTGTCCTTTACAAATATTTCCCCTTCGGCGGCCTGCAGCGTGACTTCATGCGCATCGCCTTGGAGTGTCAGCGACGCGGTCACCAGATCCGCGTCTACACGCTGATCTGGGAAGGTGACGTCCCGCCCGGCTTCGAAGTGCTGGTGGCGCCGGTCAAGGCGCTGTTCAATCACCGCCGCAACGAGAAACTCAGCGCGTGGATGGAGGCCGACCTAGCCAAGCGCCCGGTGGACCGGTTGATCGGCTTCAACAAAATGCCCGGCCTGGACGTGTACTACGCCGCCGACGGCTGCTTCGAAGACAAGGCGCAGAACCTGCGCAATTCGCTGTACCGACGCTGGGGGCGCTACCGGCATTTTGCCGAGTACGAGCGGGCCGTGTTCGCCAAGGACGCCAAGACCGAAGTCCTGATGATTTCCGAAGTCCAGCAGCCGCTGTTCATCAAGCACTACGACACGCCGCTGGAGCGCTTTCACCTGCTGCCGCCGGGCATTGCCCACGACCGTCGTCGGCCCGCCGATGCCGATGGGATCCGGGCGGCGTTCCGAGCCGAATTCGAGCTGGCCGACGACGATTTGTTGTTGGTGCAGATCGGCTCCGGGTTCAAGACCAAGGGCGTCGACCGCAGCCTCAAGGCCCTGGCCGCGCTGCCCACGCAATTGAAAAAACGCACTCGGCTGTTTGTAATCGGCCAGGACGACCCCAAGGTATTCCAGATGCAGAGCGCTGCGCTGGGTCTGGGCGATAACGTGCGGTTCCTCAAGGGTCGCAGCGATATACCGCGTTTCCTGCTCGGTGCCGACCTGTTAATCCACCCGGCCTACAACGAAAACACCGGCACGGTACTGCTCGAAGCGCTTGTGGCCGGGTTGCCGGTGCTGGTCAGCGCGGTGTGCGGGTACGCTCACTACATCGCCGAGGCCGATAGCGGCCTGGTGCTGGATGAGCCGTTCGAACAGGCGCAGTTGACCGAATATCTGAGCCGGATGCTTAGTGATCCGCAAGCGAGGGCGGCCTGGAGCCGCAATGGTCTGGCCTTCGCCGAGACGGCCGACCTCTACAGCATGCCGCAGCACGCGGCCGATGTGATATTGGCGGAGCACGCTTAATGAAATTGATGCTGGCCGAACCGTTCAAGAGCCTTTGGGCCGGGCGCGATGCGTTCGTCGAAGTCGAAGCGCTCCAGGGCGAGGTCTACCGTGAGCTCGAAGCCCGGCGCACCCTGCGCACGGAGGTAGAGGGTCGCGGTTTTTTCGTGAAGATCCATCGTGGCATCGGCTGGGGCGAGATTTTCAAGAACCTGCTCACCGCCAAGCTGCCGGTGCTGGGCGCGGGCCAGGAATGGAAGGCCATCCAACGGCTGCAGGAAGTCGGCGTGCCAACCATGACCGCCGTTGCCTATGGAGAGAAGGGCAACAATCCGGCGGACCAGCATTCCTTTATTGTTACCGAGGAGCTGGCGCCTACCATAAGCCTTGAAGACTTCAGCCTCGACTGGGTCAAGCAGCCTCCGCAGCCCCGGCTAAAGCGAGCGCTGATCGCCGAAGTGGCGCGCATGACCGGCATGATGCACCGCGCTGGGGTCAACCATCGCGACTGCTACATCTGCCACTTCCTGCTGCACACCGACAAACCGGTGACGCCCGAGGATTTCAAACTCTCGGTGATCGACCTGCACCGCGCCCAGACCCGTCCGGCTATCACCACGCGCTGGCGTAACAAAGACTTGGCGGCGCTGTATTTCTCCGCGCTGGACATTGGCTTGACCCGGCGCGACAAGCTGCGTTTTCTCAAGGGCTATTTCCAGCAGCCGCTGCGCCAGATCCTGGCGCAAGAGGCTGCGTTGCTGGCCTGGCTCGAAGGCAAGGCCAAGAAACTGTATGAGCGCAAACAGCGGTACGGGGATGCGCTCTGATGTCGGGTTGGAATTTGGAACCCGCCTACGCTGAGCTGGCACAGGATTTCGGCAGCCTCGACGCGGTGTTCGCCCTCCAGGGCGAGCGCCTGACCCGCGATCCACTGTCAGAGGTGATCCGCGTACAGCGCAACGGCGTGAATTATTACGTCAAGCGCTATACCGGCGCCGGCAAGGGCTTGCGTCGTTATCTGGGCAAGCCACGGGTCAAGTCGGAATGGCAGAACCTCAAGCGTTTCGCCAAGTGGGGAATTCCCACAGCGGAAATTGTCGCCTGGGGGCTGGAACGACGGGGTGCGGCCTATGATCGCGGCGCGATGATCACCCGCGAATTGCCGCGCACCGAAGACCTTTCAGCCCTGGCCGAGCGGCACGATTCGCGGCTCGACGATCGCGCCTGGGTCGATGGCGTGAGCCGGCAGCTCGCCGGTTATGCCCGGACCATGCACGATCACCGTTTCACCCATAACGACTTGAAATGGCGCAACCTGCTGATCGACGACCGGGCGCGTCTGTTCCTGATCGACTGCCCGAACGGTGACTTCTGGCGCGGCTTCTGGCTCAAGTACCGGATCACCAAGGACCTGGCATGCCTGGACAAAGTCGCCAAATATCATTTGTCGGCCACCCAGCGCCTGCGTTTTTATCTGCAATATCGCCAGCGCGACCGGCTCGATGCGTGCGACAAGAAACGTATTCGCCACGTGGTGAGATTTTTCGAGGGGCGTGAATGACCGATTTCCTGGCCGCCGAAGACCGGGCCTTGCTGGAGCGCCATGGCCTGGACAGCTTCGAAGCCCTCTGGTTGCGCAAGCTGGACGCAGTGGACGAGCCCAATACGGCGGGCGATGGCTGGAGCAGTGTGTTCCGGCTGGAGCTCGAGGGGCAGGGTTATTACCTCAAGCGCCAGAGCAATTACCTGACCCGGACGCTATCGCACCCTTTTGGCGAACCCAGTTTTTCCCGGGAGTTTCGCAACATCAGCCGGTATCGCCAGTTGGGTATCCCAGCGTTGCAGGCGGTCTTCTACGGGCGACGGAAAGTGGACGGCGAGGTGCGGGCGATTCTGTTGACCCGCGCCTTGGACGGCTGGGATGACCTGGATTCGCTCCTGGAGCGCTGGCCGTCCCTGACGACCGTGCAACGCACCACCATCGTTCAGGCCTGTGGTCACCTGGCGCGGCGACTGCACGACATGCATCAGGTGCATGGCTGTTTCTATCCCAAGCATATTTTTCTGCAGGCCACTGCCGGCGGTCACCAGGCACAGTTGATCGACCTGGAAAAGACCCGTCCGCTGCTGTTCGGGCAGCGTGACCGGGTCAAGGACCTGGAGCCGTTGCTGCGCCGGGCCCGGGCCTGGAGTGAAGAGGATGTGCGTCAGTTGCTGTCTACCTATCTGGACCAACCGCTTGACGGTGCGCTGGTCGATCGATGGTTGGCCCGCCTGAGCGCTCGACGCACTCATAAGGAGACCCGCTGATGCATTTGTCGGAATTAAAAGGCGCTGGCCGCAGCCCGACCCTGCCCCTGAGCCTGGAGCTGGCGGATGCCGCTGGCCCGGCGCAATTGCAACTGTTGTCACTGTTGCGGGTGCTGCCTGGGCAGCGTTACGTCGGCGCCGGTATCTGGCGCGGCCGGCCGGTGCTGGCCAAGTTACTGGTGGGCAGCAAGGCGCCGCGGCATTTCCAACGAGAGCTGCAAGGTGTTCGCCTCCTCGCGGAACAGGGGCTGACGACCCCATTGCTGCTGGCCGATGGCTTGAAAGAAGGCGAGGGTGGCTGGCTGCTGTTCGAGCTGCTGGAAGGCGCCGAGAGTCTTGGCGATGCCTGGAAGCAGGTCGAACATCTCCCCATGTTGGCGGACGAACAAACGGCGGTGCTGGCCGAGGCGCTGGGCGCTATTGCGCAGCTGCACGGCAAGGGCCTGTGGCAAGAAGATCTGCACCTGGACAATCTGCTGCGCCATGGCGACAAGCTCTATCTCATCGATGGGGCCGGCATTCGCGCCGAAACCCCCGGCCAGCCATTGTCGCGGCAAAAGGTCTTGGAGAACCTGGGGGTGTTTTTCGCCCAGCTTCCAAAATCCATCGAGCCGTTCAATGAAGAGTTGCTGGTGCATTACCTGTTGAGTAACGCCGAGCACGCCCTGCCGATGGAAGCGCTGCAAAAACAGATCGACAAGGTCCACGCCTGGCGGCTGAAAGACTTCCTTGAAAAGGTCGGGCGCGAATGCAGCTTGTTCAGCGTGCAGCGCGGGCCGTTCGGCCTGCGGGCTATTCGTCGCGATGAAGAAACGGCCATGGTCCCGGTGCTGGAGCATGCCGATGCGTTGCTTGACCAGGGTCACTTGTACAAGACCGGTGGTGCCGCCAGTGTCGGTAAGGTCGAATCGAACGGTCGCACCCTGGTAATCAAACGCTACAACATCAAGGGCTTCGCCCACTGGCTCAAGCGCTTCTGGCGCCCGAGCCGAGCCTGGCATTCCTGGCGCGAAGGCCATCGGCTGGCCTTCCTCGGCATCGCCACGCCCAAGCCACTGGCGTTGCTGGAAAAGCGTTTCCTGTGGTTGCGTCGTGGCGCCTATCTGGTCACTGAACACCTGTCTGGCCCGGACATCATCGAACGCTTCGCCCCGCATGTGGAAAGCGGCGAAGCCCCTGAGTCCGAGCTGTTGGCGCTGGATCGCTTGTTCGCCGACCTGATCCGCGAGCGCATCAGCCACGGTGACTTCAAAGGACACAACCTGTTCTGGCAAGACGACCGCTGGGCATTGATCGACCTTGATTCCATGTGCCAACACCGGACCCAGGCCAGCTTCGCCCAAGCCTACGCCCGGGATCGCGCACGGTTCATGCGTAATTGGCCTGAGGGAAGTGCGCTGTATCGGGTGATCGATCAGCGGTTGCCGAAGGCAGTCGATAACACGTCGGCTATCGTGTAACCGCTCACCGTGGCGAGGGAGCTTGTTCCCGCTGGGCTGCGCAGCAGCCCCGACGCCATTCAACGCGCAGTACCAGGAAAAAACGATTTGCAGTTCCTGTGACGGCTGCGCCGCCGAGCGGGAGCAAGCTCCCTCGCCACGGACCGTGTAAACCCTACGACTCCGCTAGAGGCTTAAGATCGCTTTTAAGCTATAATCCCGCCCTTTAGCTGCCCCGTACCCTTGATGCGTGGCACATCATTTTTTCGCGGCGCTTGTCGCCCGTATGCAGACATAAGAGGCTAGACCCCTGTGGCATTGACGATTCTTGGCCTGTCCGGCGCCCTTAGCCATGATCCTTCCGCAGCGCTGTACATCGACGGCAAGCTGATCGCGGCGGCCGAGGAAGAGCGCTTCGTACGCGATAAACATGCAAAGAACCGCATGCCCTACGAGTCGGCGAAGTTCTGCCTGGAGCAAGCCGGCATCAAGCCGTCCGACGTTGACGTGGTGGCTATACCCTTTGCCCCGATCAGCCTGTTCGGCGAGGCGCGCTGGCACTACGCCAAGCGCTACTGGTACGCCCCGGACCGTGCCCTCGATGCGATTCTGATGGGCAATCGTCGCTACAAACGTTATCGCCGCAAGATCGTCTGGTGCCTGGAACAACTGGGTTTCGACCCGAAAAAAATCAAGATCGAGCCGGTCGAGCACCACCTGGCCCATGCCTCCAGTGCCTATCACTGCTCGGGCTTCCAGGAAAAAACCGCCATCCTCGGCATCGACGGCAAGGGCGAATACGCCACGACCTTCTTCGGCTATGGCGAAAACGGCAAGATCCACAAGATCAAGGAATTCTACGACCCGGACTCCCTGGGTGGCCTGTACGGCGCGATCACCGAGTTCCTCGGCTTCGAGATGCTTGATGGCGAATTCAAGGTCATGGGCATGGCGCCCTACGGCGACGCCAGCAAATATGATTTCTCGCGCCTGGCCTCGTTCGAAAACGGCCAATTGGTGATCAATACCGATTACGCCAACGTGATCGGCCTGCGCCGCTATAAAGAGAAAGGCAAGGGTTTCTACTTCTCGCCAAAGCTGATCGAGTGGCTCGGTCCGAAACGCGAAGGCGACATCGCCGACGAGCCGTACATTCACTACGCGGCCAGCATGCAAGCGCTGTTCGAGAAGCTTGCGCTGCAAATGATCGATCACTACCTGGGCGACGTGCTCAAGGAAACCGGCAAGCTGGCGTTCGCCGGCGGCTGTGCATTGAACGTCAAGCTGAACCAGAAAATCATCGCCCGCGATGACGTCAAGGAGCTGTTCGTGCAACCGGCTTCCGGCGACGCCGGTACGGCGGTGGGCGCGGCGGCTTATGTGTCCCACGCCCGTGGCGTGCCGGTGGAGAAGATGGAACACGTCTACCTCGGCCCAGCCTATAGCAACGAAGATGTGATCGCCGCCTGCGCCCGTCACCCGAGCAAGCCGGCGTGGCGCAAGATCGACAACACCCCTGAGCGCATCGCCAAGATCATGGTCGACGGCAACCCGGTGGCCTGGTTCCAGGGCCGCATGGAGTTTGGCCCGCGGGCCTTGGGCGGTCGTTCGATCATCGGTTGCCCAAGCGCCAGCGGCGTGGCCGACCGCATCAACGAACAGATCAAGTTCCGCGAACGCTGGAGGCCTTTCTGCCCGTCGATGCTCGACACCGTTGCGCCGCAGATGATCAAGGTCGACCACCCGGCACCGTTCATGACCTTCACGTTCGAAGTGGCTGAGGAATGGAAAACCCGCGTGCCGGAAGTGGTCCATGAAGACGGCACCTCCCGGGCCCAAGTGCTCAAGCGTGAATACAACCCGCGTTACTACGACATGATGAAAGCCCTGGAAGTCCTGACCGGCAATGGCGTGTCGCTGAATACCTCACTCAACCGTCGCGGCGAACCCATGATCTGCTCGCCCACCGACGCGCTGAACATGTTCTATGGTTCCGACCTGCAATACCTGATCATGGAGGACATCCTGGTGGTCAAGGACGGCGTGGACGCTTATGACACGCTCGGCTGAGCGACATGTGCTGCAGTTCTGCCACGGTTATGACGGGCCGTTCCTGGACTGCGCCCGTCAGTACGCCAGTCTGTTCGCCGGAACCGGTTATCGTGTGACCACGGTGTTTCTCACCGGCTCGGCGGACGCCGAGGTTGCCGCTGCCTGTGCCTCGGACGAGGTGTTGTTCATGGAGTACAGCTCCAGTGCCATTCGCGGTCTGAAGCTGGGTGCCATCGGCGATCTGCGCAAGATCGCCGCCTCGCGCAATTTCAGTTTCTGCATCGCGCACCGGTTCAAGCCGATCTACATCGCCCTGCTCGGCACCGGGTTGCCGGTGATCGGCGTGCACCATGCCTTTGGCGATTATCAACGGCGTACCCGCCGATTGTTCGCCCAGGTTTTTCGCAAGCGCCTGAGCTTGCTCGGGGTGTCCGACGCCGTGCGCGACGACATGCGTCGCTGCCTGCCAAAATGGCCGGTCGGCAGGATCCAGACCCTCTACAACCGTATCGATCTGGAGGCCTTGCAGGCCAGCCAGGTTTCCCGGGAGCAGGCGCGACAAACCCTTGGGCTGGAAGCGAACGCCTGGATTGTCGGCAACGTCGGACGCCTGCATCCGGACAAGGACCAGGCCACCCTGCTTCGCGGTTTTGGCGCTGCGCTGGCGTACCTGCCAAGCCACAGCCAACTGGCGATTCTGGGCAAGGGGCGCCTGGAACAGGACCTCAAGGCTCTGGCGCGAGAGTTGGGCATTGCCGACCGCGTGCTGTTTCTCGGCCAGGTGCCAGAGGCCCGTCGTTATTTCCGTGCCTTCGACGCGTTTGCGCTGAGCTCTGATCACGAGCCGTTCGGCATGGTGCTGCTCGAAGCCATGGCTGCCGGCGTGCCGTTGCTGGCCACGGCCTGCGGTGGCGCAAAGGAGGTCGTCGAGGGCGTCGGCATCCTGTTCCCGCTCGGTGACGCCGAGCACATGGCCCAAGGGCTGCAACACCTGGCTGCGATGGACGAATTGCAGCGGCGCCAATGCGCCGAATTGATGCTGGAGCGCTTGCGCGAACGTTTTTCCGATCGCGCCGTACGCGAGGCATTCTGGCGCTTGCCCCAAGTGACTGAACTGGCGCCGAGGAACTGATGCTAAACCGATTCCAAGGCTGGCGAGAGCGCGGCTGGACCACCACGGATGCCTCGAGCTACGCCCAGGCGTGGCAACGTTTTGGCGGCAGTGTGGCGACACACCCCCTGGTCGTGGAGCGCCTGGCCGCCCTGGCTGGGATTCCCGTGCGTTACCTGGCATTCGAGCAGGGCGGCGAGCTGAAGGCGGCAATTCCGACCTGGGGCCGCGATCTGGCGCTGTCGAAGGACGTGCTCAAGCGCAGCGGAAAAAAAGGCCTGTTCGACCTGGGCAATGCCGAGTTGATCCTGCCGGCCGCGCCCGACACCCAGGCACCGTTGCGTCATCGAGGACGGTATCTGTCGGCGCTCAATGAAGGTCGCTTCAGCGGTTTGAAACTGCAGAAAGAGCAGCTGGCCATGGCTCGCCTGCCGGAAGAACTGTCCAAGAAGTTCCGCTACAACCAGCGCCGTGAATTGCGTCTTCTGGAGGAAGCCGGCGGGCAGGTGCGGCCGGTCGGCGAGTTCTCCAGTACCGAGTTGGCGTCGATCTACTGTGATCTGTTCCAGCGTCGCTGGGGTTTTCCCGCCACCGGTGCCGAGCGCATGGGTGAGGTGGTCGAGCTGCTGCGCGAGCTGCTGATCGGCTCGGTGATTTTTCTCAACGATGCGCCCATCGCCATCCAACTGGTCTATCGCGTCGAAGCGCCTGAATGGATCAGCGTCGAATACATCAATGGCGGCGTCGACCCGCAGACTCGCGAATTCAGCCCGGGCAGCGTCTTGAGCTTCCTCAATACGCAAGGCGCCTGGGAGCACGCCCGGGCCGCTGGCAAGCCGTTGCGGTTTTCCTTTGGCCGGGCGGATCGCGAATACAAGGATCGCTGGTGCAACCCCGTGCCGGTATTCAGCGTATGAACCCGCCGATGAATCGAAAACAACAACTGCTCAAGCGCCATCGTCGCAACAAGCGCGTGGGGCTGTTGTGCGCCCTTGTCGTATTGGGTCTGATAGGCGTTTGGGTGGCCTGGTGGCTGCCGCTGGTGCTGGCGCTGTTGGGCTGGGTAGCCCACGAGGCGTGGTACGCCGATCATCTGTTCTATTCACCCAAGGATGACTACCAGTACGATTTTCCACCCTTCACGCAGCAACCGAAGGTTCACCTCAATGCAGGGCGACTGCGCCTGGATGAAGGTGTGATTCTCGATGACGGCGCGACTCTGGTCCTGGCCTTGCGGATCAAAAGCACCTGGCTGGGGCGTTTCTTCGATCCGAGCGTCGAGTTGTCGGGCGGTGAAGCGGCGGACCGACAAACATTCGAGCGTGGAGTCAACGGCCTGCGCTACCTCAACCTCAGTGAGCAGGGCGCGGTGCTGTCCCGGGGTGAATTGCGCTTGCGCGGACGCTTTTGTCGCTTGTCGGGCGAGCCGATGCTGTGGTCGTTTGCGCCGATGGAGCTACAGCGTCCGCGGCTGATGGTTATCGCGCCCCACGCCGACGATGCGGAACTGGCCGCTTACGGACTCTACAGCCAGGCCGAAGAGGCCTGGATCGTCACCCTGACGGCCGGGGAAATCGAAGCACAACATTACCAGCGCATGGGCCTGGGACGTGCCGAAGCTGCGCGGCTCAAGGGTCGATTGCGCGCCTGGGACAGCCTCGCCGTGCCGCGTTGGGCCGGTGTGCCGCAGGAACACTGCGTGCAACTGGGGTATTTCTGCCTGCAACTGGCGGCGATGCAAGCCGCGCCCGGCCAACCCCAGGGCTCCCGCGAGGCGGAACTGAGCGATACCCGGCTGTTTCGCCAACTGAACCCGTTTGCCTTGCCCGGCGATGCAGATGGCGCGCCGACCTGGAACAATCTGCTGGCGGACTTGCGCGAAGTGCTGCTCAAGGCGCGCCCCGAAGTGATTGTGCTGCCTCACCCGACGCTCGATCCGCATCCCGATCATGTTTGTGCCCACCAGGCTGTCTTGCAGGCGCTGGAAGGACTGGAGTGGCAGCCCTCCGTGCTGCTGGGATACGCCAACCACCTGCACGACAACGATCGTTGGCCCATGGGTGATACCGGCATGGGCGTCGCGTTGCCGCCCCATTTCGACCCGGCCCGGCCGATGCATCCGTTCAGCCTGGGCCTGACCCTGGCCGGGCAACGTGACAAGGCCATGGCGCTGGGCATGATGCATGACCTGCAGCCGCCTGCTCCGTTCAAGCGTCGATTGCGTCGTGGTATCCAGCGTCTGTTGGCCGGGCGCCGGGAGTCGCCCTATGGCGAGAATGAATTTTTTCGCAAGGCTGTACGCCGTCATGAACTGTTCTGGCGGCTTTAAGGGCCCAGGGGGCTACAAGGCCTCCGGTTATCTATCAAGTCGTTCGGTGCCGCAAGGAAGACGATGAAAGTTCTGTTTCTGGTGCAGAAAGAACAACGGGCCATCCTGGATCGGCTCTATGAAGGTGTCGCCGCCCATTGCGAGTGCGACCTGCGCTGGCTCGACAGCCAGGAGCAACGCAACCTGCGAGGCTATTTCCGGAGACACGTGGACGTCTCCCGCTACGACCGGATTGTATTTTTCCTGCGCTTCAAGCAGGAAATCCGCCAGGCGGGGTTCATCCGCACGATCCCCAACCTGGTGATCCTGGAGCATGATGCCTACCAGAACTACATCCCGTGCAAATACACCGGCAAGTTCAGCGCTCATTACCGACGCCTGCCGTGGGTGCGGGTCATCAGCTCCGGGTTCATGGTGACCGAACGCTTGCGTGCCGAAGGGTTCGATGCGGTTTTCGTACCCAAGGGCTATGATCAATCGCTGTTGCAAGACCAGCAGCGCGAGCGGGACATCGAGCTGGCGTTTGTCGGCAGTACCAACAGCGTCGCCTATAGCGGGCGCAAGGCATTGCTGGACGAGCTGGCGCGCGTTGAACCGCTGGTCGTCACCCGTACCAAGTCCGGCGAAGAGTATTGCAAAACCCTCAATCGGATCCGCTTCTTCGTCAGTGCCGATGTGGGCATGGGCGAGTATATGATCAAGAATTTCGAGGCGATGGCCTGCGGTTGTGTGCTGCTGGCCTATGATCAAGGCGCCGAGGAAGCGCGGGCGCTGGGGTTGCAGGACATGCATAACGTGGTGTTGTATCGGGACATCCCGCAACTTCAGGAAAAACTTTCCCGGCTGCGCGCGGAGCCCGAACTGGCGCAAAGTATCGCCCGCAACGGCCACAGGCTGGCATTGGAGCAGTTCAGCTTCGCGCGTATCGGACAAAAAATCGTGGAAGCGCTGGAACCTCCGCTGCGACCGCGCGAACCGTTGAGTCTGCTAGAGTCCTTGCGCCAGAAACTGGGCATTTAACAAAAACCGCGATGCCATCCAACGACCTGGGTGGCATTTGACTAGATGGTATTTCAGTGCAGTTTTCCGACGATAGTGACATCACCCTGGTGGTCACCAGTTGCGGCCGGCTCGACCTGCTCAAGCGGACGCTCGAGAGTTTCGACCGTTTCAATACTGCGCCTATCCGCGAAGTGTTCATTACCGAAGATGCGGGCGACGATGGGGTGCATGAGGTCCTTCCTGCCCATTGGAAGGCGCACTGCACGGTTTTCATCAATCGGCCGAAGCTGGGGCAGCTGGCGTCGATCGATCTGGCCTACGGACACGTCAAGACAGCGTATATCTTCCACTGCGAGGATGACTGGGAGTTCTACCGCCCGGGGTTCGTGGAGGACTCTCTGACGGTCCTGCAACTGCGGCCCGAGATTCTCCAGGTATGGCTGCGCAATTATGTCTACGACCTGTGTGTCCACAGTCCCTACATTCGCTTGGGCGAGCGTCAGCTGATCGGCGGCGTGCCGTGCTATCCACTGATATCCGACAAGCCTGAATGGCAGAGTTTTTCCCTCAACCCTGGCCTGCGCCGTTTGAAGGAATACCAGTTGTGCGCCCCGTTTGCCGGTTTTGGTGGCGAAAAGGCCCTGTCGCTTCGTTACGCTCAACTGAACTTGACCGCGGTCACCCTCGAAGGGGATGCTGTTTTACACACTGGATTCGGTGTCCATGTCGAAGTCCCTGTCGAACGCCAGCGCAAGGCGCGTCGCAGGCGCCGTGAGCAAATCAAGCTCTTTCTGATCCTTTTGCTCGGAGTCTGTGTTGGCTGGCTTATCAATTATTGAGTTTCTCGAAGCACGAGTTCGGGTCCGCGATCAAAGGTTTGCTGCTCGATGAGCATTATTAATGTTATGTGGGCAGGCGGTTCGCCATTCGCTTCGGTGCATAAGGTCCATCGCCAGATACTTTCACAAATCGACCCGGCGATGCCTGTCAGGACATGGCTCTTGCAGGGCTCGGAATCTGCGTGCCTGGAGGGCGTGGGTCCGGCGCGTGAATGGAACCTGACCTCGGCGAAACTCAAGGGGCGGCACTTCTGGCGCCTGTTCAGGCCCTGGATGCACAGCCGTTTTCGCCAGGCGCTGCTCGACAGCGCTGCCCAAGTGGTCCTGCTCGACGGCCTCGGTGTGGCTCGTACCCTGTTGCCAGTATTGAAGGACATGCCGCACATCCATGTGGTGGTGATATTCCACGGGGCGACACGGCTCAATGCCGTGGGCCGGGATCTGCTGCGCGGCTTTGCGCCCTCGCGCCTGGCCCTGGCTGCGGTGTCGCAGACATTGGCGGCATCGCTGCAGGAAGCGCTGGGGTTGCCGGTCACTGCGTTGCGCAGTGCATTCGATCCGGCTGGATTCCAGACCTGCCTCCTGCCACGTGAAGAGGCTCGTGCCCGGATGCACTTGCCTTTGGCGGGCCCCCGCATATTCGGCGCCGTGGGGCGGCTGGTGGACAAGAAGGGCTTCGCCAGTTTGCTCGATGCCTTTGCCCTGGCGGCTGTCGCGCAGCCTGACTGGCGCTTGGTGATCGTCGGCGAAGGGCCTGCACGGGAAGCACTGCAGGCGCGCATCGACCAGCCGGACCTGGTCGACAAGGTATTGCTTGCGGGGCATCTGGAAGACGTGGCGAAGCTCTATAGAGCGTTCGACTGGGTGCTGGTCCCCTCCTTTGAAGAGGGCCTTGGCCTGATTCTCCAGGAGGCGATCCTGGCCGGCGTTCCGGTGCTGGCCAGTGACCTGGCGGTGTTCCGCGAACAGCTGGCCGATGCCGGTTGGTATGCGCCTGCCGGCGATGAGACTGCCTGGGGCGAGGCGATCACGCGGGCTTCAGAGGCTTCGGCCGAAGCCGTCGCGGCGGCGCAATACCAGGCATTGGCGCCGGACGAGGCATGGGCGGGTTTCTGCCGGACCGCCCGGGAATTGATCTCAGGCAGGCAGTAGGGCGTTTTCCAGCGCTTGCATCGGAAAGCTCCCGTTCAGGTTTTCCCGCGCAATATAACGAGCGAAATGCTGCAAGTTGCGGCGCGCCAGATAGCGCGGCAATGGCGAGCGCAGGAAGCGCATGTCGGCGACATCGATCAGCCCCAGGGTGTTTTCCGGAGTGACGACGATATTGCCCAAGTGCAACGAACGAAAATAGACACCACGGGCGTGGAGGCTGCGGATCAGTTCGATCAGGTCCGGGAGGCGCTGTTGCCAGCTGAAGCTCTCCTGATTCGACAATTGGCGCAGGGTTTTTCCCGGAAGCGGCCGATACAGTACGGCGGTCATGCCGGGCTTTTGCAGTTTGTAGTAGGCAAGCACTTCGAGAGTCGGTACGCCGAGTTCTTGCAAGCGGGCCGCGTTTTTGATGAATCGCGTCGAATAGGGCCTCAACAGGGCTGACGAAAATAGCCGCTTGCGGCGAAACAGTTTGAGGATGTTTCCATCCTGCAACAGATAGACTTTTGGGCCGTAGCTGTCGGCCTCCAGAATGCTGGCGCCTTCAATCAATTGATTCAAAGCGGCTTGGGGAAGCCGTGAGGATTGCATCGTAGGGAAACCTTGTTGAAAGAACCGGTGCCGTGGCGGGCCATGATGCCCAAAAGTTTTTGTTTTAACCATGCCGGTTTGGCTGGTACATCGATTAGGAGCTTTGGATGCAAGCAACACGTTGGGCGCAGGTATGGATGGCCTTTGGCTTGTCATGGTTTTTGCTGGCGATCGCACTGGCACCCGCCAACAAGGTTTATCAACAAGGAATGATCGCTTTCGTCTGGTTGCCCGCGATCCTGTTCGCCTGGCCCGCGCGGCACAGGCTGGTGGAGTTATGGCGCGCCCAGCGCTTGATCTACACGGCGTTGCTGGCATTGATGGCGTGGGCATTGATCACCCTGTTCTGGGCCGAGTCGCCGGAGCCCGTGCGCGAAGCCAAGCGGTTGTTATACATCCTGATATTCCTGATGTTCTTCCCGATTTTCGCTGACGGTCGACCTGAGCGGGTGATCCGTATCATGCAGTGGGGCGGTGTTGGGCTAGCCCTGACGGCCTTGATGGCAATGATTCATTTCTATGGCATCGAGAACCAGCGCTGGGTGGCGCGTCTCGAGGGGCTGGGCGAGTTGTCCCATCCGATCCTCGGTGGCTACGTGATTGGCCTCGCGGCGATCTGGATGCTGCATTGGGTGCCGCGTCGTATCGGGCTGCAAGCTGTGTGTGCCGTGGCCTTGGCTCTGCTGGGCTTGTTCGTGGTCATGAGCCAGAGTCGCGGCGCGGCCCTGGCCTTGTTGCTCAGCGTACTGGCCATGCCGCTTTACTGCCGGGACTCGCGTACTCGTTTGATTGCCGCCGCGGCGCTGGTGCTGGCGATGGTGACTTTCTGGTTGCTGGAACCCTTGGTGATGGCCCGCGGAGCTTCCTATCGTCCGGAAATTTTTGCGTCCAGCCTGCAGATTATTTCCGAGCATCCCTGGGGGGGGCTGGGATTGGCAGGCGACTACCGGGTTCCTGTCGGTGGCCGTTTGTTCGACCACTCGCATAACCTGTTCACCCACGTTGCCATTCAGTTGGGCCTGCCCGGAATGTTGATATGGTGTGTGGTCTGGTTCGCGGTGCTGCGCGAGGCCTGGCGTGCCCGTGACACCCTGCTGGGCCGAGGCGTGCTGGGCATGTGGGTGTTTTCGTTCCTGGCGATGCAGTTCGACGCGGCGAGCCTGACGGGCACCCCGCGCGCCGAGTGGTTCATCACTTGGCTGCCGGTCGGCATGGCCAGCCTTTTGACCTGGGCGCGGGCCAATCCCGATGGCTGTGATAAAATCCCGCGCTCTTCCTAACCAGTGAGCTCGACGATGAGTGACGCACCGCCTAAAGCGGAACAGGATTCCAGCCTGAAAATCTATTTCCGGCTGCTGGGATACGTCAAACCCTACTTGGGCATTTTCCTGCTGAGTATCGTGGGCTTCGTGATATTTGCGTCCACCCAGCCCATGCTGGCCGGGATTCTCAAATATTTTGTCGACGGGTTGAGCAATCCCGATGCGGTACTGTTTCCCAGCGTGCCGTATCTCAAGGATTTGAAGCTGCTGATGGCCGTGCCGCTGCTGATCATCCTGATCGCTGCCTGGCAGGGCCTGGGGTCGTTCCTGGGCAACTATTACCTGGCCAAGGTCTCGCTGGGGCTGGTGCATGATCTGCGGGTCGAGTTGTTCAACAAGCTGCTGGTCCTGCCCAACCGCTATTTCGACACCCACAATTCCGGTCATCTGATTTCCCGGATCACCTTCAACGTGACCATGGTCACCGGTGCTGCCACGGACGCCATCAAGGTGGTGATTCGCGAAGGCCTCACCGTGGTGTTCCTCTTCGCTTACCTTGTGTGGATGAACTGGAAACTGACCTTGGTGATGCTGGCGATCCTGCCATTGATTGCAGTGATGGTCAGCAGCACCAGCAAGAAATTCCGCAAGCAAAGCAAAAAGATCCAGGTGGCCATGGGCGACGTGACCCACGTCGCCTCCGAGACCATCCAGGGTTATCGGGTGGTGCGCAGCTTCGGTGGCGAGGCCTATGAAGAGCAGCGTTTTGCCAGCGCCAGCCAAGGCAATACCGACAAACAACTGCGCATGACCCGCACCGGCGCGGTCTACACGCCGATGCTGCAATTGGTGATTTACACCGCCATGGCCGCGCTGATGTTCCTGGTACTGTTCCTGCGCGGTGACGCGACAGCGGGCGATCTGGTGGCCTACATCACCGCGGCGG
The DNA here is from genome assembly GCF_048847255.1 of Pseudomonas algeriensis. Classification (NCBI taxonomy): domain Bacteria; kingdom Pseudomonadati; phylum Pseudomonadota; class Gammaproteobacteria; order Pseudomonadales; family Pseudomonadaceae; genus Pseudomonas; species Pseudomonas algeriensis. The sequence continues at coordinate 45,741 of NZ_JBKKRK010000009.1, forward strand.
GCCTGCTGCCCAAGCCGATTCGCCAACTCTCGGAAGTCAGCTCCACGATCCAGAAGGGAGTGGCGGGCGCCGAAAGCATCTTCGAGCAACTGGACGTCGAGCCCGAAGTGGATAAAGGCACGGTCGAGCAGGAGCGCGTGAGCGGCCGTCTCGATGTGCGCAACCTGAGCTTTACCTACCCTGGCGCCGATCGGGAAGTGCTCAAGGACATCAGCTTCACCGCTGACCCTGGGCAGATGATCGCCCTGGTAGGGCGGTCGGGCAGCGGCAAGTCGACCCTGGCCAGCCTGATCCCGCGTTTCTATCACCACGAAGTCGGTCAGATCCTGCTCGATGACGTGGAAATCGAAGATTATCGACTGCGCAACCTGCGCCGGCATGTGGCCCAGGTGACCCAGCACGTCACGTTGTTCAACGATACGGTGGCCAACAATATCGCCTACGGCGACCTGGCCGGCGCGCCGCGGGCCGACATCGAAAAAGCCGCCCAGGACGCCTACGCGATGGATTTCATCGCTCAGCTTCCCCACGGCCTGGACACCGAGGTCGGCGAAAACGGCGTGCTGTTGTCTGGTGGCCAGCGCCAACGGCTGGCGATTGCCCGGGCATTGTTGAAAAACGCGCCGCTGTTGATCCTCGATGAGGCCACCTCGGCACTGGACACCGAGTCCGAGCGGCATATCCAGGCCGCGCTGGACCAGGTCATGAAAGGCCGTACGACCCTGGTCATTGCGCATCGGCTGTCGACCATCGAAAAGGCCGACATGATCCTGGTCATGGACCAGGGGCGCATCGTCGAACGCGGCACCCATGGCGAACTGCTCGCGCAAAATGGCTATTACGCGCGTCTTCATGCCATGGGCTTGGATGTTCCCACCCAGGACATCGCCTGAATACGAGGCCAAGGCTATGCTCTTGTGCATGACGACGATGGAATGCTCGACATGGATGAGACAACAAGGGCATCAAAGCGACAACCGCAGGCTCAGCCGGGAGCGCTGACACTTTCGCCCTCGGACCGGGCGGCCATCAAGATCCAGCGGCCTCGCTGTTTCTGGTTGACCGGGCTGTCGGGGGCTGGAAAGTCGACCTTGGCCAATGCCCTGGAAGTTCGCCTTCACCAGCAAGGCCTGCATACCGCTTTGCTGGACGGCGACAACCTGCGCAGGGGGCTTTGCAGTGACCTTGGGATGGATGCCGGCTCCCGAAAGGAAAACGTGCGGCGAATAGCCGAAGTGGCGCGCTTGATGGTAGAAGCAGGGCTGATTGTCATCGTCGCGGCGATTTCGCCGTTTCGGGCCGATCGAGACGCGGCACGACGGCTCTTTTCCCAAAATGACTTCATCGAAGTCTACGTCAGTACGCCGTTCGACGTGTGTGCCGAGCGCGACCCCAAGGGGCTGTACCGCGAAGCCCTCGCCGGGCGGATCAAGCATTTCACCGGTCTCGATAGTCCTTACGAGGCGCCGCTGGCGGCCGAATGCGAAATCGATACCAGCGAGATGGAGCTGGCCCAGGCCTGCGCGCAGATGATGGCATTGCTGTGTGAAAACAATGAAAGCGCGGCTTGATACTTCCGGTCACCGCCATGGACGAGCCTCCCCCAACCCTGTGCTAATATCGCGCCCCTGTTCATTTTGTATGTGGGATGTTCCATGAAGTTGTCCATGCCGCGATTCGATCAAGCCCCTGTATTGGTGGTCGGCGATGTCATGCTCGACCGCTATTGGCATGGCGGTACATCACGGATTTCCCCCGAGGCGCCGGTACCGGTGGTCAGGGTCGAGCACATCGAGGACCGTCCCGGCGGTGCCGCCAACGTTGCCCTGAACATCGCCGCCCTCGGCGCCCCGGCTTCCCTGGTCGGCGTGACCGGTGACGATGAAGCGGCAGAGAGCCTGGCCAACAGCCTGGAAGGCGCTGGCGTGCGGGCGATCTTCCAGCGCATCGCGCACCAGCCGACCATCGTCAAGCTGCGGGTCATCAGTCGTCACCAGCAACTGCTGCGCATCGACTTCGAAGAACCGTTCGCCACCGACCCGCTGTCCCTGGGCGCCGAGGTCGACAACCTGCTCGACGGTATCAAGGTCCTGGTGTTGTCGGACTACGGCAAGGGCGCGTTGAAGAACCATCAAGTGCTGATCCAGGCTGCCCGTGCCCGTGGCATTCCCGTGCTGGCCGACCCCAAGGGCAAGGATTTTTCCATCTACCGTGGCGCGAGCCTGATTACCCCTAACCTCAGCGAGTTCGAAGCCATCGTCGGTGGTTGCGCCGATGAGCACGAACTGGTGAGCAAGGGCGCACAGCTGATGCACGACCTGGATCTTGGGGCGTTGCTGGTTACCCGCGGCGAGCACGGCATGACCCTGCTGCGTCCCGATCATCCGGCCCTGCACCTTCCGGCCCGTGCCCGCGAAGTATTTGACGTGACGGGCGCCGGTGACACGGTGATCTCCACCCTGGCCGCGGCGATTGCCGCCGGCGAGGAACTGCCCCACGCGGTTGCCCTGGCGAACCTGGCGGCGGGCATTGTCGTCGGCAAGCTGGGTACGGCGGCGATCAGCGCCCCGGAACTGCGGCGCGCGATCCAGCGCGAAGAGGGATCGGAGCGCGGTGTGCTGGGGCTGGAGCAACTATTGCTGGCTGTCGATGACGCGCGCGCCCATAAAGAGAAAATCGTTTTCACCAACGGTTGTTTCGACATCCTCCATGCTGGCCATGTGACCTACCTCGAGCAGGCCCGGGCCCAGGGTGATCGCTTGATCGTCGCGGTCAATGACGATGCTTCCGTGAGCCGCTTGAAAGGGCCGGGCCGGCCGATCAACAGCGTCGACCGCCGCATGGCGGTCCTGGCCGGCCTTGGCGCGGTGGATTGGGTGATCAGCTTCAGCGAAGGCACGCCGGAAAACCTGTTGCGCCAGGTCAAGCCGGATGTGCTGGTCAAGGGCGGCGACTACGGTATCGACCAGGTCGTGGGTGCCGACATCGTTTCCGCCTATGGGGGCACGGTGAAGGTGCTGGGGCTGGTGGAAAACAGCTCGACGACGGCGATTGTGGAAAAGATCCGCAATAACTGATTTATCTGACAAAGCGCAGCACTTGTGGATGCGAGCACGCTCGCTCCCACAAGGGTTCGTTGTCCGGTCAGAAAAATCGGCGTCAGGCCTAACGAGCCACCTTGCTCGGGACGATTTTCTTGAGCAGCTGCCGCGCCTTGCCCTTGAGCCGGGTCAGCCCGGACTCCTTGCCCGGTGGCGTCAGCCCTTGCTGGCGTAGCCAGTCCTTCCAGCGAATCCGCTCGTCACGCACCAGCCAACCGTCCTGCCGGGCGAAGCTCTCCGCCAGGTATAAGCCACGGGTGCTGGCCGCAAGCAGCTGATCTTTCTTCAACGTATACAGTTCGGGCAGCGGTTGTCCGTCCTGCAGCGGCATCAGGTAAAGATCGGGTCGCTTGCGGTCCAGGCGCGCCACCAATTGGTCGCCCTCCAGACGCTCATCGACATGAAACAGGCTCAGTGACTTGGCTTCCTTGGGCACGTCCAGGCGCAAGTCATAAATCAATTGCAGGGAGGCCGTCGGCAGATGCACGTAGGCCCGTGGTCGTTCGATCAGTTGCAGATTGGCGCAGCGCACCGGCCGGGCCGAGCCGGACAGCGGAGCCAGGCGAAACGGCAAGGCTTCGCGATAATGCAGTGCGCTCGAATAAGGCGCCGGGAGCCAAGTGTCGTTGAAGCGTCCGCCGAGCCAACCTTCAGGTGTTTCCAAAAGGCATTCTTCGGCTATTTCGTTGATGGCGGTAAGCAGCGGCAGGTTCAGCTCATGGGCCGGTACATAGCCGGAGATCAGCTTGAGCACCACGTCGCCGCGATCCTGGCGACGCTGACGCACCAATACCCAATACTCGCGGTTCTGCCAGTGCAGGGTCAGGCGCACCGAGACGCCCAGGTTCGCAAGCTCCACGGAGAAACGCTCGGCATCGTCCACAGCCACGGGACGCCGCCGCTGCAAGGTCTGGGCAAAATTGAGCGGCATTCCCACGCTCTGGTAAGTCAGGCCTTCGGGAGTCGCTTCGACGGAAAGGGGCAGAGTCTTGAAGTTACTTGGATTTTTTCTGATGAGCGTACGCGGCATGTCGGCTCCTTCCTTAAGGCCGCGTAGGGCGGCGTCAGTTTCTGCGTAGGACCTTGGCTACGGTCGCAACGTTGTGGGCGAGGTGCAGCGGATTGATGGTGCCGACAATAGCACTGGCAACCCCGGGATGCTCAAACAACAGTTCAAAGCTGGCGCGAACCGGGTCCTCACCGGGGCTCAGGCAGGCATGACCGCTGGCCAGGGCTTTTTTCACCAGGATCGCCTTGCCGTGCTCGGCCGCGTACTCAATGACCGCCTTTTCGCTTCGTTCGTTCAGATTGTAGGTGACCATCGCGCAATCACCTTGCTCCAGGGCTTTCAAGCCACCGTCGACGGTCTTGCCAGAGAATCCGAAGCCGCCGATCTTGCCCTCGCGCTTGAGCGCCGCCAGGGTCGGGTAGACCTCGCTGTCGTCGAGGATCGCCAGGTCATTGCCGTCCGAATGCACCAGTACCAGGTCGATGTAGTCCGTTTCCAGGCGCTGGAGGCTGCGCTCAACCGAGAGCCGCGTATGAGCAGCGCTGAAGTCATGACGGGACTGGCCATCGCTGAATTCCTCGCCGACTTTGCTGACGATCACCCAGTCGTGACGCTGGCCGCGCAACAGCGGCCCGAGGCGTTCCTCGCTGCGGCCATAGGCAGGCGCGGTGTCGATCAGGTTGATGCCCAGGTCGCGCGCCAGCTTGAGCAGCATGCGCGCTTCGGTGTCATCCGGAATCTGGAAACCGCTGGGGTACTTGACGCCCTGGTCGCGGCCCAGCTTGACCGTGCCCAGGCCCAGGGGCGAAACCAACGGGCCGTTTTTGCCCAGCGGGCGACGCAGGTCGTGGAGTGTCGGTTGGCTCATGGCAGCAGTTGCTCCCAGGCGGGAACGCCCATGGGCGGCTTGGGCAGGTCCGGCAGCGGGGCGGTATGGCTGGGCTGGATACCATCGCGTTGCAGCGCGGCGATCACCCGGTCGGAGAAGTCCGGGGCCAAGGCGAGCTTGGTCGGCCAGCCCACCAGCAGGCGACCCTGTTCGGCGACAAAGGCGTTATCCGGGCGGGTCAGGCCCGATTGCAGCGGCTCGGCGCGGGCGACCCGCAACGTGGCCCATTGTGCGGTGCTCAGGTCGATCCATGGCAGCAACTGGCCGAGCTCTTTCTGGGCGACGGCGATCTGCGCAGCGGGCTCGCGGGCGACGGCATCCCCCTCGGCAAGATCGCCTCCCAGGTACCAGACCCATTGGCCATCGGCGGCCGGATGGGTGGTCACAGTCACCCGGGGCTTCGGCCCGCCACCCAGGCAATGGGCGTAAAGCGGCTTGAGGCTGGGCCCCTTCGCCAGGACCATGTGCAACGGCCGGGTCTGCATGGCCGGCTGGTCGAGGCCCAGGGCGCGGAGCAGGTCGGCGGTGCCGCCGCCGGCACTGAGGACGATGCGCTGGGCGCGGATTTCGCGACCGTCGACCTTCAGCCCGACAAGTTGGCCTTCCTCGTGCAGCGGTTCGACCTGCTGCCCGGCCAGCAGGCTGTCGCCGGCCAGGTCTGCCAGGCGCTCGATCAGGCTGGGAACATCCACTACCAACTCGGCCAGGCGGTAGACCTTGCCTTTGAAACGCTTGTCTTGCAGGGCTGGCGGCAGTTGGTCGCCCTTGACCTGGTCGACGCGCCCGCGCACGGCCTTGCTGGCGAAAAAGCTCGTGAGGTTGCCGGCCAGGGTGCCTGGGGACCAGAGGTAATGGGCGTCGGACAACATGCGTACCCCCGACAGGTCCAGCTCACCGTCGCCCTTGAGGGCCTCGCGCCAACGGCGCGGCATGTCGGCAATGGCTTCCGAGGCGCCAGTCAGGGCTCCGTGCAACGCATACTTGGCGCCGCCATGGATGATGCCCTGGGATTTGACGCTCTGCCCGCCGCCAAGGCTGGCGCTTTCCACCAGCACGGTTGAAAACCCCTGGCGGCGCAAGCGCGCATTCAGCCAGAGGCCGGCGACTCCGGCGCCGACAATGAGGATGTCGGTGGAAATAACGGATGGCATGCAGCGACCTCGGAGGAAATTAAGCGGCAAGTTTCAAGCTTCGAGCTGCAAGTTACAAGCGAGAGGGTATCGCTTGTGCTTGCAGCTTGAGGCTTGGAGCTGCACTGCTTCAATGTCCTGCAGTCTTGGAAAACAACTGGATCACCACCACCCCCAACACAATCAACGCCATCCCCAGCATCGCCGGCACGTCCAGTTTCTGCCCATAGATAAACAGCGCCGCGACGCTGACCATCACGATCCCCAAGCCGGCCCAGACCGCATAGGCCACCCCCACTGGAACGGTGCGCACCACCAGCGTCAGCATCCAGAACGCAGTGCCATAGCCGGCGATGACCAACAACAAGGGCAGGGGCGTGCTCAAGCCCTTGATCGCTTTCATCGATACGGTGGCGATCACTTCGGCGCAGATGGCGATGGCGAGGTAGTAATAGGCGTTCATGAGCGATTCCTCTCGGGTCGTTGCGTCGTTCGATGGGCCCATTCTAGGGAATGGCCAAATGGGGTAAAGTCATTACCTATCTGCGATAGAGATAGGTTGAGCGATGAATGTTCAGTGGAATCTGGAGCAATTGCGACTGTTCGTCGGTGTCGCCGAGAAGCGGTCGTTTTCCGCGGTGGCCCGGGATCAGCGCAAGGCTCAGTCGGCTGTCAGCAGTGCGATTGCACTGCTGGAAGAGGACCTGGGGGTGAGCCTGTTCGAGCGCAGCAGTGGTCGCCAGCCCAAACTCACCGATGCGGGCGTGGCGCTGCTTGAGGAGGCCCGGGAAGTGTTACGCCAATGCGAACGCCTCAACGGCCGGGCCTTGGCCCTGATGCGCGGGCAGGAGGCATCGCTACGCCTGGCCCAGGACGAGGCCATGCCCTATCAGCCCGTTATCGACAGCCTGGCGGCGCTGGCCGAACGGTTTCCCACTCTAGAAGTGCAACTGGCCAGCGCCGCCCAGGGCGATGTGGCGCGCAAGCTGGTGGAGCGTCGCGCCGATCTCGGGTTGTTGTTCTATCACGATCAGATTCCCGAGGCGCTGGAGCGCCGGGTATTGGGTAGCGTCGAGATGGTCACGGTGTGCGGCCGGGGGCATCCCTTGGCGAGCCATGATTACGTGACCTGCCTGGAGATGGCCCGGCACCGGCAATTGCTGATGGCGACCCAATCCAGTGTCTATCCCGGCAGCGAGCAGGCCAGCCCGCAAGTCTGGCGGGCCGACAGCTTCTATGTGCTGGCCGAGTGGTTGAGAAGTGGCCTGGGCTGGGCCTGGCTGCCGCGGCACGTCGTGCAGTACCCGGCGTACCTGGGGGACATGGTCGAGCTCAACAGTGAATGGACCCCGCCGGCCCTGGTGGTGGAGCTGGTCTGGCGCCGCGACGAACCCCTGGGCCCGGCGGCCCGTTGGCTGGCGGAACGTTTTGCCGTGCAGTTGCAGGCGCTCGGCTGAAAAACCGATAAACTCCGCCGCCATGAACAGAACTCTCTATAGCGCATTGTTTTATCTGGGGCTGCCACTGGTGGCGATTCGGCTGTGGCTGCGGGCTCGCAAGGCACCGGCGTATGCGCGGCGTATCGGCGAGCGTTTCTCGTGGGGCTTGCCGACGATGGCGCCGGGCGGCATCTGGGTCCACGCGGTGTCAGTGGGCGAGAGCATTGCCGCTGCGCCGATGATTCGCGCGTTGTTGCAACGCTACCCACAACTGCCGATCACGGTGACGTGCATGACGCCCACCGGTTCGGAGCGGATCAAGGCGTTGTTCGCCGATGAGCCGCGCATCCAGCATTGCTACCTGCCTTATGACCTGCCGTGCGCGGCCAAGCGTTTTCTCGACCAGGTCCGGCCGAAACTGGCGGTGATCATGGAAACCGAACTGTGGCCCAACCACATCCATCAATGCGCCCTGCGCGGTATCCCCGTGGCGTTGGCCAACGCGCGGCTGTCGGAGCGTTCAGCGCGCGGTTATGCCCGTTTTCCCAAGCTGACCCGGCCGATGCTTGCTGAGATGGGCCTGTTTGCCGTGCAGACCGAAGCCGAGGCCGAGCGCTTTCGTCAACTCGGTGCCAGGGCGGAAACCGTTGAAGTGACCGGCTCCATCAAGTTCGACCTGACCATCGACCCGCAACTGCTGGAAAGCGCCAGTGCCTTGCGCCGTCAATGGCAAGCGGTGGAGCGACCGGTGTGGATCGCCGCCAGTACCCATGAGGGTGAGGACGAAGTGGTGCTGGCCGCCCATCGTCGGTTGCTCGGCAGCTACCCGGATGCGTTGCTGATTTTGGTGCCGCGTCATCCGGAACGGTTCGATGCGGTGGCGCAACTGTGCGAGCGTGAGGGCTTCGCCACGGTCCGGCGCTCCAGTGCCCGACCGGTCGACGCACAAACTTCGGTGCTGCTGGGCGACACCATGGGTGAACTGCTGTTTCTCTATGCGCTAGCCGACAGTGCGTTTGTCGGCGGCAGTCTGGTAGCCAACGGCGGGCACAACCTGCTGGAGCCGGCGGCGCTGGCAAAACCGGTGCTCAGCGGGCCGCACCTGTTCAACTTCCTTGAAATTGCCGCCCAACTGCGCGCGGCCGGAGCCTTGGCGGAAGTGGAAGATGCCCACGGCCTGGCCCTGGCCGTGCAGCGTCTGTTCGAACTGCCCCGGGATGCCCAGCGCATGGCCGAGTCGGGGTTGGCGGTGATGCGTCGCAACCAGGGCGCGTTGCAGCGGTTGTTGGATGGGTTGGGGCGCTTGCTCGACTGAGCTCTGTGGCGAGGGAGCTTGCTCCCGCTCGGCTGCGAAGCAGTCGTAGGATCAGCGCTGCGGTTCTGGCCGGCAGAGCGCGGCCACTGGTTTTGGGCCTGCTTCGCAGGCCAGCGGGAGCAAGTTCCCTCGCCACAGGGGATTTGTCGCAGCTGTACTACTGCCCCGGCCGCGAGCGCAACTGTTGCGCCGCCGCTTGTGCCAGGTCTGGCGGCAGGAAGTCCTTGTCCGGGTTGTAGTCGGGCTTGAGGTAGCGGGACAGGGCTTGCAGGTCTTCCGGGCTCAAGGTCCCGGCGGCTTGCTTGAGGCGCAGGTTGTCCAGGATGTAGTCATAGCGGGCGTTGTTGTAGTCGCGCACCGAGGTGTACAGCTGGCGCTGGGCGTCGAGTACATCGACGATGTTGCGAGTGCCCACCTGGTAGCCGATCTCCGTGGCGTCCACCGCGCTCTGGTTCGAGATGATCGACTGGCGCCGGGCCTGGACCTGCTCCACATCGGTGTTCACCGCGCGATGCAGGTTGCGGGTGTTTTCCACCACCTGCCGGCGCAGGCCTTCGCGCTGCTGCTCGGTCTGGGTGAGTTGCGAGTAGGACTCGCGAACCTGGGAGCTGGTCAGCCCGCCGCTGTAGATCGGAATGCTCAATTGCAGGCCAATGGTGCGTTGCTCGGCGTCGCCACCGTAGCGCTGGCCGGTGGGGCTTGGGTTGGTGAAGCCGAGGCCGTCGTTGTCACCTTTGCGGTACTGGGCGATTGCATCGAGGGTCGGCGCGTGGCCGGCCTTGCGCTGGCGAACGGTGTCTTCGGCGGCATCGACGGCATAGTTGCTGGCCAGCAGGTTGAGGTTCTGCCTGGCGGCGGTGTCGACCCAGGCCTTGGCGTCGTTGGGCGCCGGCGGCAGGATCGGCAGGGTATGAACGACGCCCTGGATCGAATTGTACTGGCGGTTGGTCAGGGTGATCAGCGCTTCGAAGGCATCTTCGACCTGACGCTGGGCGATGATCCGATTGGCCCGGGCGGTGTCGTAGCTGGCCTGGGATTGCAGCACGTCGGTCTTGTCCGACAGGCCCACGTCGAAACGTTCGTTGGACTGGTCGAGCTGACGCTTGAACGCGGCTTCCTCAGCCTTGGTCGAGGCCAGGTTGTCCTGGCTGCGCAGCACGTTGAAATAGGCTTCAGCGCTTTGCAGGATCAGGTTCTGCTCGGTGGCGGACAGCTGCAGCGATGCTTGTTCATTGACCGATTTGGCCGCTTGCAGCTGGAACCAGCGGTCGGCGCGGAAGATCGGCTGCGACAAGGTGGCCTGGTAGACCGTTGAGCTGCGGTTGGCGGTCATCGCCGGTTGGTCGAGCTCGGTACGGGTGTTGTTCAGGTCGGCGCCGGCCGACAGGTTGGGCAGCAGCCCGGCGCGGGCCTGGGGCACCACTTCCTTCTGAGCACCATACTGGGCACGAGCGGCGGCCAGGTCGGCGTTGTTGTCCACCGCTTCCTGGTACACGCTGACCAGATCGGTCTTGGTGGATAAAGGCGCTTCGGCGGCCCAGGCCATTCCATTGGACGCACAAGACACGGCCAGGGCCAGTGAGAGTTTGCGCAGCATGAGGCGATCCCTTACGTTCAAATTGAATGCGCATAACAGGCGCGCGGCGTAGCGAGTGTAGTTGTGCGTACGCACGGCAACAATCCTGTATTTGCGCCATTCATCACGGCTTTTGCCCAGGCGATGGCGTTCTGCGCCGGTTGTGTCTAGACTGGCCGGGTTCTTGTCGGGGTGCCTTGCTATGAGGCTGAGATCGAATAATTTCGGATCCCGTTGAACCTGATCAGGTTAGCGCCTGCGTAGGGAACAAGATTTCTCGTCACCCGGCGAGTCCTCTTGTGCTTCGTCCGGGATGTTGTTCGACAATCGATTTCCGATTTTCGAACAGGCTCGAGCAGCAAGCACAGCGTCCGCACTGTCGTGCAGGGGCGCGTCCATTCGTTACAGGTTCGCTCCGACAAAAATCCACTGCCTGGATGTGTGTCTGGAGAGCCCGTGATGACGACAAAATCAAAAAACGCGACCAACCTCAGTGAATCGGCCCAGGTCGATCAGCAATCGGTTCAGCCCTTTACCCGCTCGCAAAAAATCTACGTCCAGGGCAGCCGCCCGGATATCCGCGTGCCCATGCGCGAAATCAGCCTCGACGTGACCCCCACCGACTTCGGCGGCGAAATCAACGCGCCGGTAGTGGTCTACGACACCTCGGGCCCCTACACCGACCCGAATGTGGTTATCGACGTGCGCAAAGGCCTGGCCGACGTGCGTTCGCCTTGGATCGAAGCCCGTGGCGACACCGAGCGCCTGGCGGGCCTGAGTTCCAACTTCGGCCAGGAGCGCCTGGCCGATCCCGAGCTGACCCAACTGCGCTTCGCCCACGTGAACAACCCGCGTCGCGCCAAGCCGGGCGCCAACGTCAGCCAGATGCACTATGCGCGCAAAGGCATCATCACCGCCGAGATGGAATACGTCGCCATCCGCGAAAACATGAAGCTGGAAGTGGCCCGCGCCGCCGGCCTGCTTGACCAGCAACACGCCGGCCACAGCTTCGGCGCCAGCGTGCCGAAAGTCATTACCCCGGAGTTCGTGCGGGACGAAATCGCCCGTGGTCGCGCGATCATCCCAGCCAACATCAACCACACTGAACTGGAACCGATGATCATCGGCCGTAACTTCCTGGTGAAGATCAACGGCAACATCGGCAACAGTGCCCTGGGTTCGTCCATCGAAGAAGAAGTGGCGAAGCTGACCTGGGGCATCCGCTGGGGTTCGGACACGGTCATGGACCTGTCCACCGGCAAGCACATCCATGAAACCCGCGAATGGATCATCCGCAATTCGCCCGTGCCCATCGGCACCGTGCCAATCTACCAGGCCCTGGAAAAGGTCGGCGGCGTGGCCGAAGACCTGACCTGGGAACTGTTCCGCGACACGCTGATCGAGCAGGCCGAGCAGGGCGTCGACTACTTCACCATCCACGCGGGCGTGTTGCTGCGCTATGTGCCGATGACCGCCAAGCGCGTCACCGGTATCGTCAGCCGTGGCGGTTCGATCATGGCCAAGTGGTGCCTGGCGCACCACAAGGAAAACTTCCTCTACACCCACTTCGAAGACATCTGCGAAATCATGAAGGCCTACGACGTCAGCTTCTCGCTGGGCGATGGCCTGCGTCCGGGCTCGATTGCCGACGCCAACGATGAAGCGCAGTTCGGCGAGCTGGAAACCCTTGGCGAGCTGACCAAGATCGCCTGGAAGCACGACGTCCAGTGCATGATCGAAGGCCCCGGCCATGTGCCGATGCAGTTGATCAAAGAGAACATGGACAAGCAGCTCGAGTGCTGCGACGAGGCGCCGTTCTACACCCTCGGCCCGCTGACCACCGACATCGCGCCGGGCTACGACCACATCACGTCCGGTATCGGTGCGGCGATGATCGGCTGGTTCGGTTGCGCCATGCTTTGCTACGTCACGCCGAAGGAGCACCTCGGCTTGCCGAACAAGGATGACGTGAAGACCGGGATCATCACCTACAAGATCGCCGCCCACGCCGCCGACCTTGCCAAGGGTCACCCGGGCGCGCAGATCCGCGACAACGCCTTGAGCAAGGCGCGTTTCGAGTTCCGCTGGGAAGACCAGTTCAACCTCGGCCTGGACCCGGACACCGCCCGTTCGTACCACGATGAAACCCTGCCGAAGGACTCGGCCAAGGTGGCGCATTTCTGCTCGATGTGCGGGCCGAAATTCTGCTCGATGAAAATCACCCAGGAAGTGCGTGAGTACGCGGCGAACCAGCGCATTGAAGCGGTGGACGTCGAAGTCGCCCAGGGGATGGCCGAGCAGGCGGAGCGGTTCAAGCAGGAAGGTAGTCAGCTTTACAAGAAAGTGTGATTTGAGCTGAAGAGGGCGGTGTTTTCACTGCCCTCATCGCGAGCAAGCTCGCTCCCACAGTGGGTTTCTGTTGTTCACAAGATTTGTGCACGCAGCAGGCCCCCCTGTGGGAGCGAGCTTGCTCGCGATAGCGGCCAAAAAAACAACAAATATTCCTCTGAGATAACCACCCTTGAACATCCAACCCAGCACCTACTCCCCCGACGCCGCAGTCCCCCTGGACAAACGCGTCTTCGGCGCTCGCGATCTTTTTTCCCTGTGGTTCTCCCTCGGCATCGGCCTGATGGTCTTGCAGGTCGGCGCCCTGCTCGCGCCGGGCCTGGGCCTGAGCGGTTCGTTGCTGGCGATTTTCCTCGGCACGCTGGTGGGCGTCCTGCTGCTGGCGGCGGTCGGGGTGATCGGCAGCGACACTGGCCTGTCGGCCATGGCCGCGCTGAAGCTCAGCCTTGGCGGCAAGGGCGCGAGCGTGCCGGCGTTATTGAACCTGCTGCAGCTGATCGGTTGGGGGTCGTTCGAAATCATCGTCATGCGCGACGCCGCCAGCCTGCTCGGTGCCCGGGCCTTCAGCGAAGGCAGCCTGGGCTCCAACCCACTGCTGTGGACGCTGTTCTTCGGCGCCCTGGCGACCCTGCTTGCCGTCAGCGGGCCGCTGACCTTTGTGCGTAAGGTGCTGCGTAAATGGGGCATCTGGCTGCTGTTGGCCGCGTGCATCTGGCTGACTTGGAACCTGTTCGCCAAGGCTGACCTGGCGGCACTCTGGGCCCAGGCGGGCGACGGCTCGATGCCGCTGGCGGTGGGGTTCGATATCGCCATCGCGATGCCGTTGTCGTGGTTGCCGCTGATCGCCGACTACTCGCGCTTCGGCAAACGCGCCAAGAATGTCTTCGGCGGTACGGCCGTGGGCTTCTTCATCGGTAACTTCTGGCTGATGAGCCTGGGCGTCGCCTACACTCTGGCATTCGCGCCGAGCGGCGAAGTCAACGCATTGCTGCTGGCCCTGGCCGGCGCCGGACTGGGCATCCCACTGCTGCTGATTCTGTTGGACGAGTCGGAAAACGCTTTCGCCGACATCCACTCGGCGGCGGTATCGACGGGTATGTTGTCGGGGTTGAAGGTCGAGCACCTGGCCTTGGCGATTGGCGTCATCTGCACCTTGATCGCCTGCTTCGCGCCGTTGGCGCAGTATCAGAACTTCCTGTTGCTGATCGGCTCGGTGTTCGCGCCGCTGTTCGGCGTGGTGCTGGTGGACCACTTCATCCTGCGCAAGCGCAGCAGCCAAGTGGTGTCAGCCGCGTTGCGCTGGCCGGCCCTGTTGGCCTGGTTGGGTGGGGTGAGCACTTATCACCTGCTGGCCAACTTCTACCCGGACATCGGTGCAACCCTGCCATCGTTGATCCTGGCAGGGTTGCTGCAACTGTTGCTGGGCCGGGCCTTCAGCTACGGCCGGGAAACAGCTCGGGCTTGAGGATGCCGTTGAGGCGTGGGTAGGCGATCTTCAATTCGATGTGGCCCAGGGCGTACGGCGCGATGGTGCTCACTTCGTACTTGAGGATCACCCCGCCGTAGGTCAGCGCGATGTGTGGGGTTTTCTGGAAGGACCACTGTTTCAGGAACTCGGGTTCCTGATCCAGCTTGGTACTGATCAGCCAGCTGTTGTGAGCCACTTGCGCGGCTTTCCAAAAGGCTTCCTCCTGGCCCGGCAGCAGCATGTCCGACAGCGTCAGCACTTTGTGCTGCTGGCGCGAATAGTTGATGAAACCGCGACCCGGCGTGCCATGGGCGCCGCCAGTGTCCAGATAGCTGGACAATTCGATAATCACCAAGCCGTCATGCTGCTCGCGTACCTTGGCCTGCAAATAGCTGCTGTTGCGCGGTGCGGCGCTGCGCAGGAACTGCTCGCGATAGGCGGCCAGCGTCGGAGCCGCAGGGGCGTCCGGGCTGGTGCGGGTCATTTGCAACAGGCGTTTTTCGATGATGCCGTCCAGGGCCGGCTCGGCGGGAAAGCGCAGGGTGTCGATGTTCACCAGCGGGCAGTCGGCACTGGCGCAACCGGGCTGCAATTGCTCCGACGCATCGCGAGTCGTCTCCAGGGGCGCTCGGTAATTGGGTTGGAAGAGGCTTTGGCAAGCACCCAGGGTCAGGGCGATGGCGGCCAGGGAAGCGATTCTAAAAAGCGACATGGGCGTCCTTCGTGGAACAGGGAAAGGCAAAAAGTTACCCGCTTCGACTGTCGGCAGGGCAATCAGTTCGCCACTAAGCTCATTAGAGTAATTTTAAAGGCAGCCGTCTATCCCGATGACCGGAAAGGGGCTGCATCAAACGGTACGGGCGCGTTAGGATGGCGCGAAGCCGAGGTTGGAACCTCGTACTGGATCACCGCACACGAGGATTGTCATGACTGATTTCGCCAACGCCACACCGAGCGCCGTGGAGATCGTCAAGCGCGAAAATTGCTTCAAGGGTTTCTACAAACTTGATCGCGTGCACCTGCGCCACGAATTGTTCGCCGGTGGCATGAGCCGCGAAATCAGCCGCGAGCTGTTCGTTCGCCATGACGCGGTGTGCGTGCTGCCCTACGACCCACAGCGCGATGAGGTGGTGCTTATCGAACAGTTCCGCGTCGGTGCCATGGGCAAGACTGCCAATCCCTGGCTGGTGGAACTGGTGGCCGGCCTGATCGACAAGGACGAGCAGCCGGAAGAAGTTGCTCATCGTGAGGCGCAGGAGGAAGCTGGGCTTGTCTTCGCCGCGCTCTGGCCGATGACTCAATATTTCCCATCGCCGGGCGGCAGTGACGAGTACGTGCATCTTTTTTTGGGGCGTTGCGACAGCTCGGGGGCGGGCGGCCTGCATGGCCTGCTGGAAGAGGCTGAAGATATCCGCGTGAAGGCCTGGGCTTTTGAAGATGCCCTTCAAGCGGTGCGCGACGGGCGAATTTGCAACGCGGCCAGCATCATTGCCTTGCAATGGCTGGCCTTGAACCGTGATGAAGTGAGGGGGCTATGGTCCTGAACAAGTTGCGCGATCGTTATCGCGTCGATCTGGTGGGGTTGCAGGCCGCCTGCGAGGCCAACTACGCCCGCCTGATGCGCTTGTTGCCGGACATGCGCAACGATCCGGCACCGCGCCGCATCGCTGTAACCCACGGCGACCAGATGCTGGGTGTATTGGCCCTGGAAGTGCTGCAAACCTGTCCTTACACCACCACTTTGCAGGTGCGCCAGGAACACAGCTTGCCCTGGCTGCCGGTGCCGCAGTTGGAAGTGCAGGTCTATCACGATGCGCGCATGGCCGAAGTCGTCAGCGCCGAACATGCACGACGCTTTCGCGGCATCTATCCTTATCCCAATGCGTCGATGCACCAGCCAGATGAAAAAGCCCAGTTGAACCTGTTCCTGGGGGAATGGCTGAGTCATTGCCTGGCGCTGGGCCACGAGTTCGAAGTC
Source organism: Pseudomonas algeriensis (assembly GCF_048847255.1). NCBI lineage: Bacteria > Pseudomonadati > Pseudomonadota > Gammaproteobacteria > Pseudomonadales > Pseudomonadaceae > Pseudomonas > Pseudomonas algeriensis. Next base: position 61,995 of record NZ_JBKKRK010000009.1, read on the forward strand.
GTACGGTAGTTGTGAACCGGTTCCGGTTCGCGGGTTTCCCCTTTCGATCATCCCCCAGCATAATTGCCGCTTCATGCAACGGCGTGATTGCGCCTGGGAGAGAGCGATTTGCCGAGCGTATCCAGCTTGACCACGGCCGATGCGGTGCTGTTGGTCCAACTGTCTGACAGCCATTTGTTCGCCGATGCCGATGCATCGTTGCTGGGCATGAACACCCGTGACAGCTTGCGGTCGGTCATCGATTTGGTGCTCAAGCAACAGCCGGCCATCGACCTGATGCTCGCCACCGGCGACCTGTCCCAGGACGGCACGTTGCAATCCTACGAGTCGTTTCGACAACTGACAGCGCGTATCGATGCGCCGACGCGGTGGATTCCCGGCAACCATGATGAGCCGCAGGTGATGCTTGAGGCGGCGGTCAAGAGTACGTTGCTCGATCCGGTGGTGGACATCGGAAACTGGCGGGTAACGATGCTCGATTCCGCCGTGCCAGGTTCGGTGCCGGGTTTCTTGGCCGAGGAGCAATTGATTCTGTTGGCCAATGCCTTGAGCGAAGCGCCGGAGCGGCATCATCTGGTGTGTCTGCACCACCATCCGGTGTCGATTGGGTGCGCGTGGATGGAACCGATCGGGTTGCGTAATCCCGAGGCTTTGTTTGCGGTACTGGATCGCTTTCCCCAGGTGCGAGCGGTGCTGTGGGGGCATGTGCATCAGGAGATTGACGAGGTGCGCGAGGGGGTTCGTTTGTTGGCTTCGCCTTCGACCTGTATTCAATTCGAACCGGGCAGCGAGGATTTTGCGGTGGGCTCGCAGGCGCCGGGGTATCGGTGGTTGCGGCTATTGCCGGATGGGCGGTTGGAGACGGGGGTAGAGCGGGTGGTTGGGTTTGCTTTCACTCCGGACTATGGCTCCAACGGATATTGAGGACGAGGCGGCCTGACAGCCTGCCCATTTCTCACTGCTGTACTCCGATCCAATTGTGGGAGCGAGCCTGCTCGCGATGGCGGCTTGACGGAGTACATATCCGTTTCTGCGGTAATAGCGGCTTATGGTTCCGCCCTTACGGCGGCTCACTTTTTTTTCAAACGCCGAAAAAAAGTAAGCAAAAAAGGCTTGGCCCCACCACTCGGTGCCTCGCCAAGGCTCGGCATGCCCTCACTCCGGCATTGCTCCGTGGGCCCGCCGCGAAGGACCATCCAGGGTCCAGCGCGGCTATCCCGGCATCCATGCCGGGATGCCCACTCCACAATGCCTGCGTTCGGCCATCGTGGTTAACGGGGCCCCTAGATCAAAAGCCAAGCCGAGGCGGCCTTAGGGCCGACCTGGCTCTCGGTGGGACCGCGTTTCCCCTGTGGGAGCGAGCCTGCTCGCGAAGACGGCGGCACATACAACATGGATGCAAGCTGACCCACCGCCATCGCGAGCAAGCTCGGCTCCCACAGCAATCGGCAGTGGACACTGATCTTATGAACGACCAAAAACCTGTGTGGGAGCGAGCTTGCTCGCGATGACTGCCTGACAGTCGGCCTTGTTGACCGGGTAAATATCCGTTTCTGCGGTAACGGCGACTTAGGGTTCCGCCCTTACGGCGGCTCACTTTTTTTCAAACGCCAAAAAAAGTAAGCAAAAAAGGCTTGGGGTATGACTCACCCACATGGGTTACAAATCAGTTCACGCACATAGGTAACAGTTTTTAACTGGCAGGCTCGGCTCCCACTGCAATCGGCGGTGGACACTGATCTTATAAACGACCAAAAACCTTCGTCGAGCCGAGACTATGAGGATTCAAGGCTGACAAAGCCCCCGTGGCGAGGGAGCTTGCTCCCGCTGGCCTGCGGAGCAGGCCCCAGACCAGGCACAGCGTTCTGTCAGCCAGATGGGGCATTACCAGTTTGGGGCTACTGCGTAGCCCAGCGGGAGCAAGCTCCCTCGCCACTAAGGCGAAGTGTTATCGAAATCACCCCAAACCCCCACAAACTCCCTGTAAACTCCGGCCTTTGCCCAGCACCCAGGGAGTCGGCAATGTCGGGTTCGATCCTTTATATCCATGGCTTCAACAGCGCCCCGGCGTCGACCAAAGCCTGTCAATTGGTCGACGTGATGGCTCGCCTTGGCCTCAGCGACCAATTGCGGGTGCCTGCCTTGCATCACCACCCTCGCCAAGCGATGGAGCAGATGGAGCAGGCGATTGCAGAACTGGGCCGGCCGCTGCTGGTCGGCAGCTCGCTCGGCGGCTACTATGCGACTCACTTGGCCGAGCGCCACGGGCTCAAGGCCCTGTTGGTCAATCCTGCCGTGAGCCCGCATCGGATGTTCGACGGGTACCTGGGAACGCAGAAGAATTTGTACACCGACGAAACCTGGGAGTTGACCCACGACCACGTCACGGCCCTGGCCGAGCTGGAAGTGCCGGCGCCCCGGGATCCGCAGCGCTTTCAGGTATGGTTGCAAACCGGTGACGAAACGCTGGATTATCGCCACGCCCAGCAATACTACCGGGCCTGTGCCTTGCGCATCCAGGCCGGCGGTGACCACAGTTTTCAGGGGTTTGCCCGACAGTTGCCGGCGTTGTTGAGTTTTGCCGGCATTGGCGCCGATTTGTATCAGGCGATCGACTTCACGTCGCTGTGAGCCATCGCCCCCTTTTTCATTGAACACTGACGACGAGACCCCATGGCCACTCCCAGCGCTAGCTCTTATAACGCAGACGCCATCGAAGTCCTCTCGGGCCTCGACCCGGTGCGCAAGCGCCCCGGCATGTACACCGACACCAGTCGGCCGAACCACCTCGCCCAGGAAGTCATCGACAACAGTGTCGACGAAGCCTTGGCTGGGCATGCGAAGTCGGTGCAGGTCATCCTGCACGCCGATCACTCGCTGGAAGTCAGCGATGACGGCCGCGGCATGCCGGTGGACATTCACCCTGAAGAGGGCGTGTCGGGCGTCGAGCTGATCCTCACCAAGCTCCACGCCGGCGGCAAGTTTTCCAACAAGAACTACCAGTTCTCCGGCGGCCTGCACGGGGTGGGTATTTCCGTGGTCAACGCCTTGTCGACCCAGGTGCGGGTGCGGGTCAAGCGTGACGGCAATGAATACCAGATGACGTTCGCCGACGGCTACAAGGCCACCGAGCTGGAAGTGGTCGGCACTGTCGGTAAGCGCAACACCGGGACCAGCGTGTATTTCGCCCCGGACCCGAAGTATTTCGATTCGCCGAAGTTCTCCGTCACCCGCCTCAAGCACGTGCTCAAGGCCAAGGCTGTCTTGTGCCCGGGGCTTTTGGTCAGTTTCGAAGACAAGGCCACCGGCGAGAAGGTCGAATGGCATTACGAGGACGGCCTGCGTTCCTACCTGGTGGACGCGGTCAACGGTTTCGAATGCCTGCCCACCGAGCCGTTCTGCGGCAGCCTGGCGGGTAACAAGGAAGCCGTGGATTGGGCGTTGTTGTGGCTGCCCGAAGGTGGCGAAAGCGTTCAGGAAAGTTACGTCAACCTGATTCCGACGGCCCAGGGCGGCACGCACGTCAACGGCTTGCGCCAAGGCTTGCTCGACGCGATGCGCGAGTTCTGCGAGTTCCGTAACCTGCTGCCCCGTGGCGTGAAGCTGGCGCCAGAAGACGTCTGGGAGCGCATCGCCTTCGTCCTGTCGATGAAGATGCAGGAGCCGCAATTCTCCGGCCAGACCAAGGAGCGACTGTCGTCCCGTGAGGCGGCGGCCTTCGTTTCCGGCGTGGTCAAGGACGCGTTCAGCCTCTGGCTCAACGCCAACCCGGAAACCGGCCTGGCCCTGGCGGAGCTGGCGATCAACAACGCCGGCCGTCGCCTCAAGGCCAGCAAGAAAGTCGAGCGCAAGCGCATCACCCAAGGACCGGCGTTGCCGGGCAAGCTCGCCGATTGCGCCGGGCAGGATCCGATGCGCTCCGAGTTGTTCCTGGTGGAAGGTGACTCCGCCGGTGGTTCGGCCAAGCAGGCGCGGGACAAGGAGTTTCAGGCGATCCTGCCGCTGCGGGGCAAGATCCTCAACACCTGGGAAGTGGACGGCAGCGAAGTGCTGGCCAGCCAGGAAGTGCATAACATCGCGGTGGCCATTGGCGTCGACCCCGGCGCCGAGGACATGAGCCAGCTGCGCTACGGCAAGATCTGCATCCTTGCCGACGCCGACTCTGACGGCCTGCACATCGCCACGTTGCTCTGCGCCTTGTTCGTCCAGCATTTCCGCCCGCTGGTGGATGCCGGCCACGTCTATGTGGCGATGCCGCCGCTGTACCGCATCGACTTGGGCAAGGAAATCTACTACGCCCTGGACGAAGCGGAGCGCGACGGCATTCTCGACCGCCTGGTCGCCGAGAAGAAACGCGGCAAGCCGCAGGTCACCCGATTCAAAGGCCTGGGCGAGATGAACCCGCCGCAGCTGCGTGAAACCACCATGGACCCGAACACCCGTCGCCTGGTGCAGTTGACCCTGGACGACTTCGCGGCAACGTCGGAAATCATGGACATGCTGCTGGCGAAAAAACGTGCAGGCGACCGCAAGACCTGGCTCGAATCCAAGGGTGACCTGGCTGAGGTCCTGGCCTGATGCGCAAGGGTTTCGCCCTGGCGCTGTTGCTGTGGGCGGGGGGGGTAGTGGCCGAGCCGGCGCCGGAGCTCACGTTGTTGTCCGAGCATGTCGTCGAAGGCATGCGCGGCGGCAATTTGTCTGGGCTGGCCTTGTGTGGCAACGAAATGTGGACTGTGTCCGATCGCGACGATGACCGGATCTATCGCCTCCAGCCGGTCGATGCGCCAGTCTGGGCGGCCGAAGTGGTCGAGATCGAAGTGCCGATGGTGCCGGACAGCGGTTTGCCGTGGGGCTTGAGGTCCCGCACATGGGCGGCGTCGTTCCTGCGCGGTGGCGAATTGGATTTCGAAGGCATCAGTTGCGACAGCGCAGGCAATCGCTATGTGGTCAGCGAGTCCCATGCCGCCGTCCTGCAAATCCCGCCGACAGGCGCTGCATCGTGGTTGAAAATCGCCCCGACGATGATTCGTCAAGCCCGGGGCAGTGGCATGTTGTTGCATTTCAATTCGCTGTTCGAAGGCCTTGCGGTCAACCCGGCCGGGGATCACATCTGGCTGGCGGCCGAGCGTGAACGGCGCGGCCTGCTGTTGATCAAGCGCCAGCAAACTGTCTGGGACTGCGACGGCAATTGTGTGTTGCTTAGCGAAGCGGGGCAGCAGATGCAGCCGCCTCAATTCCCCAAGGCCAAGGCGGTTTCACGGGATTTCGCCGATCTGTCATTGTTCAACGGCAAGCTGTTTACCCTGGAGCGCAACGCCTTCCAGATATGCCGGCGGGATGCGCGGACGGCCGAGGTCGAGCGCTGCTGGTCGTTCGCAGCCGAGGCCTTGCAGGACGCTCGTCGTTTTTCCCAGCCCTACGGACTGGCCGAAGCGCTGGTGGTGGACGCCACCGGCGCGTGGATTGGCCTGGACAACAACGATGGAGCCCGTGCCGATGGCGAGCGGCGGCCGGTGATCTGGCGCTTCGCCGCGCCGGACAGCGGCTGGGGCGCCTCGCCATGACCCGGCAATCGCCGGGCACCAGCGCCCTCCAAGCATTTGAATTTATCCTGCGCGACGGCAATGCGCCGTTGCGCCAGACAACGAACTGATGAGGCCCGCATGAGCGATATTCTTGCAGACAGCTTGGACGGCGTAGAACGCCGGTCGCTGGCTGACTTCACCGAAAACGCCTACCTCAATTACTCCATGTACGTGATCATGGACCGCGCCTTGCCGCACATCGGCGATGGCCTGAAACCGGTTCAACGGCGGATCGTCTACGCCATGAGCGAATTGGGGCTGGATGCTGACTCCAAGCACAAGAAATCGGCCCGTACCGTCGGTGACGTGCTCGGTAAGTTCCACCCCCACGGCGACTCGGCCTGCTACGAAGCGATGGTGCTGATGGCCCAGCCGTTCAGCTATCGCTACACGCTGGTGGACGGGCAGGGCAACTGGGGTGCGCCGGATGATCCCAAGTCCTTCGCGGCCATGCGCTACACCGAGGCGCGGTTGTCGCGCTATTCCGAGGTGCTGCTCAGCGAACTGGGCCAGGGCACCGCGGACTGGGGCCCTAACTTCGACGGCACCCTCGACGAACCCCTGGTGTTACCGGCGCGTTTACCGAATATCCTCCTCAACGGCACCACCGGCATCGCCGTCGGCATGGCCACCGACGTGCCCCCGCATAACCTGCGGGAAGTGGCCACTGCGTGCGTGCGTTTGCTGGACGAGCCGAAGGCCACGGTGGAGCAGCTCTGCGAGCATATCCAGGGGCCGGATTATCCGACCGAAGCGGAAATCATCACGCCCCGCGCCGATCTGCTGAAAATCTATGAAACCGGTCGTGGTTCGGTGCGCATGCGGGCCGTTTATCACATCGAAGACGGCGACATCATCGTCACGGCGCTGCCCCATCAGGTCTCCGGGGCCAAGGTGTTGGAGCAGATTGCCGCGATGATGCAGGCAAAACCGTCGAAAGCGCCCCAGGTGGCCGACCTGCGTGACGAATCCGACCACGAGAACCCATGCCGCATCGTGATCATCCCAGTCAACAGCCGGGTCGACCACGAAGCGCTGATGCAGCACCTGTTCGCCAGCACGGACCTGGAGTCCAGCTACCGGGTCAACATCAACATCATCGGCCTGGACGGCAAGCCGCAGCTCAAGAACCTGCGGGCGTTGCTGGTGGAGTGGCTCGAATTCCGGGTCAAGACCGTGCGCCGGCGCCTGCAATTCCGCCTGGACAAGGTCGAGCGCCGCCTCCACCTGTTGGACGGTTTGCTGATTGCCTACCTCAACCTGGACGAAGTGATCCACATCATCCGGACCGAGGAGCACCCCAAGGCCAAGCTGATCGAGCGTTTTGCGCTGAGCGAAATCCAGGCCGACTACATCCTCGACACTCGCCTGCGCCAGTTGGCGCGCCTGGAAGAGATGAAGCTGCGTGCCGAGCAGGACGAACTGCTCAAGGAGCAAGCCAAGCTGCAAGCCTTGCTGGGCAGCGAAGCCAAGCTCAAGAAGCTGGTGCGCACCGAGCTGCTGAAGGACGCCGAAACCTACGGCGACGACCGTCGCTCGCCGATCGTCGAGCGCGCCGAAGCCAAGGCGTTGAGCGAGCACGACCTGCTGCCGAACGAGAAGGTTACCGTCGTGCTCTCTGAAAAAGGCTGGGTGCGCTCGGCCAAGGGGCATGATATTGACGCCGCCGGGCTTTCCTACAAGGCCGGGGATGGCTTCAAGGCCTTGGCGCCGGGGCGTTCGAACCAGTTTGCGGTGTTCATCGACTCCACCGGGCGGAGTTATTCGGTCCCGGCCCACACCTTGCCATCGGCCCGTGGACAGGGCGAACCGCTGACCGGTCGTCTGACGCCACCACCGGGTGCAACTTTTGAATGTGTGCTGATGCCTGATGATGACGGGCTGTACGTTATCGCGTCGGACGCCGGGTACGGGTTCGTCGTCAAGGGTGAGGATCTGCAAGCCAAGAACAAGGCGGGCAAGGCGCTGTTGAGCCTGCCGAACAACGCCAAAGTCATCGCGCCTCGCCCAGTCATCGACCGCGAGAGCAATTGGCTGGCGTCGGTGACGACAGAGGGCAGGTTGCTGGTGTTCAAGATCAGCGATCTGCCACAGCTCGGTAAAGGCAAGGGCAACAAGATTATCGGTATTTCCGGCGAACGGGTGGCGAGTCGCGAGGAATATGTCACGGATATTGCAGTGATACCGGAGGGTGCCACGCTTGTGCTGCAGGCTGGAAAGCGTACGCTTTCATTGAAAGCGGACGATCTTGAGCATTACAAAGGTGAACGTGGTCGGCGGGGCAACAAGCTTCCAAGAGGTTTTCAGCGGGTGGATGCACTGCTCGTCGAAAACCTCAATTGAGCGTGCTAGAGGGCTCGGTCCGCGATTAAAAGCCGCGGATCGGTGCTTTGGCGCTGGAGTCGGGACGCATATTCACGGATGATAGGCCCTTTCAAGCGCCGGCGTGGCCGAGCGTTCTTCAATAATGACCGAGTATTTTTCACTGTGGTAAGCCTTGTGGCCGCCACCTGGACGAGACGATGACTGCTCTGCGCCTTCCTATTTTGTGGCTCGCCGGCCTGCTTGGCCTGGCGGGCTGCAGCATGAACCAGCCGGTGTCGCTGTACCAACTGGACAGCGGTACCCCGGCCCAGCCTGCACAAAGCACAGGCATGGCCGTACTGCTTGGCCCGGTTCTGATCGCTGACTACCTGCAGCGTGAAACCTTGTTGCAACGTCAACCGGACGGCAGCCTGCAAGCCGCCACCGATGGTCGTTGGGCCGGCAGCCTGTCTTCGGACATCGATCAATTATTGCTGCGTCAGGTGGCCGGACACCTGGACAGCCAGCGCGTGGTACTGGCCCCCGCTACCCAGGGGTTCACTCCGGACGTACAGGTCTTGTTGTCGATTACCCGTCTGGACTCAGGCAAATCCCAACCTGCGGTACTGGATGCCCAGTGGCGGCTGATCGATCGTCGCGGCACGGTTCGCGAAAACCGTATCGTGCACCTGCAGGAGCAGCATGCAGGCACCACCGCGGCGCAGGTCCAGGCTCAAGGCGTGCTTTTGCAGCGCCTGGCCGAGCAACTGTCCGTGTCGCTCAAGCCGCTGGCCAACCAACCCCCTATCGCGGAAGTCCCGCGCAAGGCGGCGCCCGCTCCGGCCAAGCCGGTGGAAAAGGAAAAGGACAAGATTCCCATGGCCCTGCCGATTCGTACGGACATGGAAGTGTTTCGGTTCTGACGATTTGATGACTGCCAGACAAAGCCCGCGTTGATGCGGGCTTTGTTGTTTCTGCCGGTTGGAATATCTGGTGTCTGTGCTGGCCTCATCGCGAGCAAGCTCGCACACAGGGGACCTACGGTCGTATGAAGATCCCTGTGGGAGCGAGCTTGCTCGCGATAGGGCCAGCGAAGGCAACAAAAAACCCGCAGACGATTACTCATCTGCGGGTTTTATTATTTCAGGGCCGAGACCTCAGGCCTGACGCTCATGCATGCGCGCCAGTTGCCGCTCCAGCATCGATGGATATGGCTCCATCAATCGTTCCACACAGCAAGCGCCTTCCGGGCTGGCGATGGGGCGGATGCGGGTGCGTTGGCGGATCAGGGCGTCATCGTTGATCTTGCGCTCCACCAGCAACAAGTTGCGGCTGTGCTGGGAGAGGGCCAATGCGTCCTGGGCGGTTTCGGTGAGCAGCAGGTCGATCTGGCTCAGGCCGAACAGGCCGTCGCCCAAGGTCAAGCCCAACTGCAATTGCAGGGTGATGCCGCTGTCGGCGACTTCGATTTGCAATTGATGACCCAGCGCGCGCAGCAGTTCACCGCAGCAAATGGCGTTGGTCAGGTAGTCGTCGCCGCTGTCTTCGGCATGGAAGAGCATCAGCGTACTGCCGTCATTGAGGGTATGCAGTTCACCTTGATAAAGCGATGCGGCTTGGTCAAGGCAGTCGCGATAGCGTTCGAGCAGCTCCTTCAGGCGCGCCTGGGGCAGGCGGCGCAGCTGATCCTGGGCACCCAGTTGAACGGCCAGCACAGCGCTGTGCTGGGGCACGTTCGAGGCGGGGCGGGCAGCCGGTTGAGGAGCGCCGGTCACCGCCTCGTCGCGCAAATCGGCAAAGGCGTCGTCGTCTTCCTCGTCTTCGACCGTGCGCACCACATGGCGCGGCGCAGGGCGGGAGGCGGGCATCGGTGCGCTTTCGTCAAAGCCCGGGTCACGCAGGTTGCGCACCTCGAAGCCCGGCTCGGCATCGTCCTCGTCGACGTAGTCGATGTCTTCAGGCTCCGGCACCGGCTCAGGTTCCGGCGCGAAGCTGGCGTGAAGTTGCCGGGCCAGGTCGCCGATCTCATCCTGGCGCTGGGTCGCCGGCGTATGTTCATCGATGTCCCGCAGCCAGACGCGCAATTGCAGCAGCGGCGTGGAGATGTGCCGTCCCAGGCGCAGGCTCAAGGCCAGCGCCAGCGCCAGCAGGATTGCGCTGAGGATGCCCATGCTTTGCAGGCTGATGGTCATCGGTTGCTGGAACTGGTCCATGTCCAGGCTGATGCGCAGTTGCCCGGCTGTCACGTCCTGGAAAGTGATCTTGCTCTGGTACATGCCGCCGGTCTCGCCCAGCAGGCCAGGTTTAGGGCGCTGGCCGGCCTCCGCGAGGATGCGGTTGTCCACGCTGTAGATGGCGGCGTGGGCGACCAGTTTGTTCTTGGTCAGGTTGTTGAGCAGCACGTTGAGGCTGAGGATGTCGTTGGACACCAGCAACTCGGTGGCGGAGGTGGCGGTCTGGGTGGTCAGGCTTTCACCCAGGGCGTCCGCCTGCTCATGCATGGCCTGCTTGAATTGCAGGCCCATCACGCAGGCATAGATGACCAGGGCCAGGGCGACCAGGATCACGTTATGGCTGGCGATGCGCAATGCAATCGGCACGCGGCGATGGCGCAATGCACGGAAGATCAGCAGGAAGAAGTTGTCGGTTTTGACTGGCGTGGGCCGGTTCACTGAGCTCGGCTCTTTGTCCGTGAAATTGACGCGCAGTATAGCGACAGGCCCATGGCCGGCAAAGCACTGGCGGTGCCCGATGGTCACTGAATGTGGGTAGAATGCGGTTTTTTTCCACCTGCGGGGGTGCGCCTTGCGCGAAATCGTCCTGATAAACATCACTGGCAGCGACCGTCCGGGTCTGACTGCGGCCATTACCGGCGTTCTGGCCCAGGGTGGTGTGACCATTCTCGACATCGGTCAGGCGGTGATCCACGACACGCTGTCGTTCGGCATCCTGGTTGAAATTCCGGACGCCGAACAAAGCAAGTCGGTGCTCAAGGACATCCTGTTCACGGCCTACAAGCTTGACCAGCAGGTGCGTTTCACTCCGGTATCCGAAGCCGATTACCAGCATTGGGTAGCCGGCCAGGGCAAGAAGCGCCACATCGTGACGTTGTTGACCCGCAAGGTGACCGCCGAGCAGTTGCAACGGGTCAGTTCGATCACCGCCCAATACGGGCTGAACATCGACCATATCGACCGACTCTCCGGGCGTATGCCGCTCGATACTCCGGCTGACCAGGGCAAGGGCTGCATCGAGTTTTCCGTGCGCGGCGAACCGGCCGATCCCCAGGCGCTGCGGGCCGAATTCCTCAGCGTGGCCCAGGAGCTGAACGTCGACATCGCGTTCCAGGAAGATTCGCTGTTCCGCCGCAACCGTCGCCTGGCGGTGTTCGACATGGATTCGACGTTGATCGAAGCCGAAGTCATCGACGAATTGGCCAAGGCGGCTGGCGTGGGCGATAAGGTCTCGGCGATAACCGAGCGGGCCATGGCCGGCGAGCTGGATTTTCGTGCCAGTTTCAAAGAACGCCTGGCGCTGCTCAAGGGCCTGGACGTCAGCGTGCTCGATTCCATCGGCGCCTCACTGCGGCTGACCGAGGGCGCCGAAACCCTGTTCGCCGAACTCAAGCGCCTGGGCTACAAAACCGCCATCCTGTCCGGCGGCTTCACCTATTTCGCCAAACAGTTGCAGGCCAAGCTCGGCATCGACTACGTGTTCGCCAATGAACTGGAAGTGGTGGACGGCAAGGTCACCGGCGTGGCCGTCGAGCCGATCGTCGATGCCCAGCGCAAGGCGGACCTGCTGCGCGAATTGGCCGAAAAAGAAGGCCTTCGCCTGGAGCAGACCATTGCCGTGGGCGACGGAGCCAACGACCTGCCGATGTTGGCCATCGCCGGCCTGGGCGTGGCGTTCCGGGCCAAGCCGCTGGTCAAGCAATCGGCCCGGCAGGCGATTTCGACCTTGGGGTTGGATGGGGTGTTGTACCTGTTGGGCTTCCGGGATCGCGACGGGCAGGTTTGAGCAATTCGCCGATCGTTGGATTTCGCATACCCGCGGCGAGGGAGCTTGCTTTCGCTGGCCTGCGCAGCAGGCCCAATACGGCCCACCTGAAACGCCTGGGTGTCAGGTTTCGGGGCCGCTTTGCGGCCCAGCGGGAGCAAGCTCCCTCGCCACGGAATAGTTGTTGTTCCTTAGAGCGACTTCCACAACGAATCGAAATCCCCCTCTTGCGTGCCGTCACCCCCGTTCGCCGCTGATTCGTCCTGGCGATAAGCGAACTGGTTGAAACTGTGGGTGCTGGTCACTCGTCGATCGAGCCCGGCGCGCCGTTCCTCGCCATTGGTGTTGATCAACACCTGCTGGCCTTCCTGGAAAGGCAGGCGCGGGGCGATTACGGTGGGGGGCAAGTCGATGGCGCTGATCTCCGGAAGCAGCAGCCCGCGCAGATAGTGCCCTTGCTCGTTTTGCTCTCGAAGCAATTGCAGGCCGCACGGCTGGGCATGGGGCGCGACCAGTTCGATCCCCATCTGCATGGCGCCATTGCGCACCTGGCGAATCCAGCGCACCACGGCGATGCTCCAGCTCTGGTCGTTGGCGTCCCGGATACCCACCATTTCCCCAGCCTGTAGTTGTTCCGGCACCTCCTTCGGCCAGCCAAGGCAGTAACCTCCCGGGCTGTGGTTGATGATCGGCAAGTCGTAGGTGGGGAAATGGTGCTGGTTGTCGGAGCTTGCGGCGTCATCATCGGCCGGATTGACCGGGTATTCGATTTCTTCGTAGGGCAAAAGCTCACTGTCACCGCTGGGCGCTGCGTCGAAGGCTTGGTCCCAGGTATCGTTTTTCCGGGTGGGCGACGCCTCGAAGCGGGCCTTGCGGGTGGCCGGGTTCTTCAGGATTTCACTGAATGAGCGTTCGCCGCCAAGGTAATAATGCAAGGCGCTCATGCCCACGCACAGGGTCAGTGTGCCGTTGCCCTCGGTGCGCTGGAAACTGCGCTCGGCAGCTTCGCCCCAGGCGGCTTGCAGATGATGCAAGGTGTCGGCGCTCATGCCGGCCGGTACCGTCAACGTCGACTCGACCAGTTGCGCCAAGTGGGTGGTAATGGCACGCACCAGCGGCTGTGGGTCGAAACCCAGCAGCGTGGGTTGCTGTTCCGCCCGGAATTTCGAGCGGTAGCGCGGACCGACATCCAACTGCGGCGCGACCGCGAACAGGCTGGAGGCGGTCACGGCCGGGTCCAGCTTGACCCCTTGGCTCCAGGGTTCGAGCACTTCGGCCAATCGGGCAATCTGGCTCTGGCGCAATTGGTTGCTGCGCGAGGCGCCCAGCAATAGCGCGACGACGTAGGTTTGCTCGACGTTCAGTTGGTGAACCTGGCTGGCCAGTTCATCGCTGACGGCCAGGTGCTGCAGTTTATGCTGGCAAGCGATCCGGTACAGCTGATGCAGATCGAGCCAGAGCCCCTCGGGCACAGGGCTGTACAACTGGCTGGAGCGTAGCAACGTGCTATTGAGCGCGTGGACTGCCCGTTGCGCTGCGGTAGCCAGCAGGCGCGCCCGGTCCTTGGAAAATTTCGACGAGATACGCCCGACGATCTGTTTGTAGCCCATCGCCAGGTGGGCTTGCAGGGCCTGGCACAGGTTGACGATCTTGCGCGATCGCTCATCCAGCACGATGGCCTGCTGCAGGAAGTGCCGCTCAAGGTGCTTGCAGACGTAATAAACCTCTGGTCGCAGCAGCTCCAGCAGTTGCAGGCGATTATCGCTGGGGGTCAGCAGTTGGTTCAGCTCGCCGAGTGCCTGGTACAGCAGGCGAGCGGTTTCGCCGATGTTGGCCTTGGGCAGATTGGCGATCCAACGCTTGAGGTCGCGTGGCGCGGCATCGCAGAAAGACAGGCGCGACTGGGTCGGTGTCAGGACGCGCAGTAGCTGGAGAGGGCTGGTCTCATTCATGCCGTGGACGGGCTCCGGCGGGAAATGAAAAGGATGTTTCCAACTCTAGCAGCTGTAGGCGAAAGAGGTGCTCTGTGATTGTCGGATACCCAGTGGGAGCGAGTTTGCTCCCACTGGGTGAGTTTTTGGGTCAGGCGTTCGGCAGTGCCAGGGCCTGGCCCATCTGCACCGGCGAGCCCGCCACGAGGTCTTCGGCCCATTTCACCTGGTCTGGTCCAAACAGCACGATAGCGGTCGAACCCAACTTGAAGCGGCCCAGTTCGGCGCCTTTTTCCAGGTGGATCGGCGCGCGAGCGGCCTCATCGTAGCGGAAAGTCTTCAATTCGCGCTTGGGCGGTGTCACCAGGCCGGCCCAGACGGTTTCGATGGAGGCAACGATCATCGCGCCCACCAGCACCACGGCCATCGGCCCGCGCTCGGTGTCGAAAATGCACGCGACGCGTTCGTTGCGGGCGAACAGCTCCGGGACGTTTTCGGCGGTGGTCTGGTTGACCGAGAAAATCCGTCCTGGGATGTAGACCATTTCCCGCAGGGTGCCGGCCAGCGGCATGTGTACGCGGTGGTAGTCCTTGGGCGACAGGTAGATGGTGGCGAAGTCGCCGCCCATGAATGGCGCCGCGTTGGCCGCATCCCCGCCCAGCAGTTCCAGCACGCTGAAACTATGGCCCTTGGCCTGGAACACCCGGCCATGCTCGATCGGGCCGAGTTGGCTGACGGCGCCGTCGGCGGGGCTGAGGATCGCGCCGGGCGTTTCGTCCAGGGGACGCGCACCGTCTTTCAATGCGCGGGTGAAAAACGCGTTGAAGTGTTCATAGGCAGTGAGGTCTTCCACCAGCGCCTGGGACATGTCCACCTGGTAACGCTTGGCGAACCAGGCCGTGAAGGCGTTCTTGAACCAGCGAACGCGACACTCGGCGATGCAGCCGGCCAGCCGCGACAGCAGGTGGTGCGGCAGCAGGTATTGGGAGAGGATGAACAAGCGGTTTTTCATTAACTGTCCTTAAATCTTCAAAGCTCGATGGGCGTGTCGGGATGATTGCCCCATTCGCCCCATGAACCGGCATAGCCCTTGACCCGCGGATAACCGAGCGCCTTGGCCACCAGATAGGTGAAGCCAGAGCGGTGGTGGGTCTGGCAGTGGGTGATGACTTCTTTATCGGGCGTGATGCCCAGCTGTTCGAGAATCTGCGGCATGTCCTTGCGGATGCGCAGGCTGCGCGCAGGATCCATGCCGGCCGTCCATTCGAAATTGACCGCGCCGGGGATGTGTCCGCCCCGGGCCGCCACGACTTTTTCACCGGAATATTCCAGCGGGCCGCGCGCATCCCAGATCGCCAGGTCTTTCGAGCCAAGACGGCTTTGCAGGTACTCGCGAGTGGCGGTGGGTTCGTCGTGCAGCACCAGGCTGACATCGCCGGCGGCCGGCGCCGGGGTGTCGATCGACACCGGCAGGCCCTGGTCCAGCCAGGACAACAGCCCGCCGTCGAGATAGTGGTAATTGGAGTGCCCGATCACGTCGAGCAGCCAGATAAAACGCCCGGCCCAGCCGCCGCCTTCGTCGTCATACACCACATAGACCGCGCCAGGGTTATGCCCGAGTTCGCCGAACAGCGTTTCCAGGTCGGCCTTCGCCGGCAACAGTCCCGGCGCCGGGGGCTGGCCCAGTTGCGTGCGTTTGGGATCGACGAAGCGCGCGCCAGGAATATGGCCGGTGCTGTAGCGCGCCGCGCTGGTCAGGTCCACCAGAATCAGATTGGGAGCATCGAGGCGCGGCAAGAGCTCGTTGGGCTCGATTACCAGCGGCAAGCCAGAGAAGTCAGGCATGTGAGGTCTCCTGGGGCGCAAAGGGAAAGGATTGTAGCAAGTTCAGCGGCCACGGTTGGTAAAGCTGTGCAGGGCCCTTTCGATGCATTGCACGGTTTTGCCGAAAGCCTGAACGGTCACGTCCGAGAACGGACCGCCACCCTGGTCCGCGACCACTAGCATGATCACCCGTCCATTACACGTCAGTGAGCGCAACAGCAGGTGCTCGCCTCGGAACAGGGCGCGAAGGCCCGGAGGCAGCAAGGCGGAAAACTGGGCGTTGTTCTCTGGAGTCAGGCGAACCTGGGCCTGTTGAGCCAGTAGTCGCTGCAAGACCTTGCTTTGGCTGATGGAGAAGCTCATCGCCGCCGCTTCCTTGGGCAGGCCGGCGGTCTGATGCACACGAACGCTGGTCTGGCTGCGATCGGGCATTAAAATCATCACCCGGCGCATGCCGCACGCCACCAGGGTATCTCGCGCCGAAGTGGTCAGGTGCATGGCGTTGCTGAAAGGGCTCGGTTCCACCAGCAGCGCGGCGCATTGCTTGCGCCATTGGGACAGGTCCTGGGCGCTGGGCGGGGCGGCGGGCAACAAGCCGGGATGCACGCGGCGGCTGCCCGGGGGCCAGATCAGTGCCACGGCGGGGTGCCAGAGGTCCGGCATGGTGTGCTGGCGAGCACTGTTGGCGGCTTGTTGGTGCAGTTGCTGCTGAAGTTCGTCCATCGGCATTTGCAGATACAGGCTGGTGAGGTATTGCCAGCGAGCGCTGTGCGGGCTTTCCCAGGCCTCTTGCGCCGACAGTGCCAGACCATTGGCCAGCAGCACTGTATTGGCGGGTTGATTGAGCCAGCGCCGCAGCGTCGGGTCGTCGTCCAGGCGATTCTGCTGGCGTAGCGGATGTTCGCTGTCGCGGGCGATGCGCAGCACTTTCATCAGTTCGCGGCGTTCATTCAGCAACAGGCGATAGCCTTGCGCCACCCAGATGGGCAGGCGCCACGCCTCCACCAGCGCGAGGCAGATGTTCAGTAGGCTGACGCCGAACAGTTCGCGCTCGACCTGTCTGGCCGGCTGGCGTTTATGGACGACCCGCAGCTCCCATTCCGCCAGCAAGCGTGGATGGGTCAGGGCCAAGGGCCAGAGCGGCGACAGGAACAACAGGCTGCCCCAGTGGATGTCCTGCCACAGCCGCGCCAGGCGGCTGGCGAAAAAACCATTGGCCTGTTGTGTGGCGTGCTGGCTGATCAATTGCAACTGGCGCAGGGCGACCGGTATCTGGTGCGCCGGTAGCGAAGGCAGGCGCGCGAGCAATTCCTCGGTGCGCTTGAGGCCGAGGCGGTTGATCGCCACTTCGAGGTTTTCAGCCGGCTCCGCCAGGCTGCCGTGGGTGTGGTGGTTGGCTTCGCGGATGACGCTCAGGGCCAGCGCGGGGCTGTCCTGCATCAATTCGGCGATGTCGCGCAACGAGCGGCGGCTGTCGGAAATGGCCTTGCAGACCAGGTCATGACTGGCCTGGGGCACCGGCAAATGGACGCCTTCGAGCAGCTTTACCCAGCCTTCGATCGTGGTCGGTCTTGGAGTTGGAACGTTCGTTTCGTTAGCCATGGTTGGACGTGATCTTCGCATGAGGTATCTACGCCCGGAACGGGGCAAATTGGCTTTTCGCCGGAACTGGCTATAGTCTGGCGCAGTTTTGCCGATAAGTAGAAGAAGAGATTTTTCAGCTTCCGAATATGACCTTGAACCCGACTTAAATAAGTACTTTCTATCTATGGCTAAAATTATCGGCATCATTGTCGTGTTCGCGAGCGTGCTCGGCGGATACGTGCTTTCCCATGGCAAGATCGCTGCGCTGATCCAACCGTTCGAGGTGATGATCATCGGCGGTGCGGCTCTTGGCGCATTCCTCCAGGCGAACCCTGGCTATATGACCATGCATGTGCTCAAGAAATCCTTGAGCATGTTCGGCTCGCGCTTCAGCCACACCTTCTATCTTGAGGTGCTGGGGCTGGTCTACGAGATCCTCAACAAGAGCCGCCGCGAAGGCATGATGGCGATCGAGGGCGACATCGAAGACGCCGCCGCCAGCCCGATCTTCGCCAAGTACCCTTCGGTGCTGAAAGACGAGCGCATGACCGCGTTCATCTGCGATTACCTGCGCATCATGTCGTCCGGCAACATGGCGCCCCATGAGCTGGAAGGCTTGTTCGACATGGAGCTGTACAGCCTCAAGGAAGACCTGGAGCACCCATCCCACGCAGTCAACGGCATCGCCGACGGCATGCCCGGCTTCGGTATCGTTGCGGCGGTATTGGGTATCGTGGTGACCATGGCGTCCCTGGGTGAAGGCGACCAGGCTTCCATCGGCCTGCACGTGGGTGCGGCACTGGTGGGTACCTTCTTCGGTATTTTGGCCGCGTACGGTTTCTTCGGCCCGCTGGCCCACTCCCTGGCCCATGACGCCAAGGAAGAACTCAATGTCTATGAAGCCATCAAGGCTTCCCTGGTGGCCTCGGCCTCGGGCATGCCACCGTCCCTGGCGGTGGAGTTCGGCCGCAAGGTCCTGTACCCGGCGCACCGTCCAAGCTTTGCCGAGCTGGAACAAGCGGTTCGCGGTCGCTAAGCCATGGAAAACAATCAGCCGATCATTGTAAAGCGCGTCAAGCGCATAGCTGGCGGGCATCACGGCGGCGCCTGGAAAATCGCTTTCGCTGACTTTGCCACGGCGATGATGGCGTTCTTCCTGGTGCTGTGGCTGCTGTCCACGGCGACGCCGGAACAGAAGATCGCGATCGCCGGTTACTTCAAGGACCCGGTAGGTTTTTCCGAGAGCGGCACGCCGTACATCATCGATCTGGGCGGCTCGCCTGTCCTGGCGCCGGAAAATACCCTCAACCCCGAGGTCAAGTCCCAGCCCCAGCCCGACAAGGCGACCGTCGACGCCAATGAGGCCGAGGGCATGGCCGAGCAGGTCGAGCGCGAGCGCCTGGAATTGCTCCTGCAAGAGTTGCAGAACAAGGTCGAAGAAAATCCCGAATTGCAGAAGTTCAAGGACCAGATCCTGTTCGAGATCACGCCGAACGGCCTGCGCATCCAGATCATGGACGCCGATAACCGGCCGATGTTCGACTCTGGCAGCGCGCGGCTCAAGCCGTATTTCGAAGACATCCTGCTGGCCATGGCCGACACCATCAAGGCGGTGCCGAACAAGATCAGTATCAGCGGCCATACCGATGCCAAGCCGTACGTGGGCAAAGGCGATTTCGGTAACTGGGAACTCTCGGCCAACCGCGCCAACGCGGCACGTCGCGCCCTGGTGGCGGGCAGCTATCCGGATGAGCAAGTGGCACGGGTGGTCGGTTATGCGTCTTCGGCACTGTTCGATCGCCAAGACCCTTTCAATCCGGTCAACCGGCGTATCGATATCGTGGTGTTGACCAAGAAGGCCCAAAAAGCCATCGAGGGTTCACAAGCAGACGATTCGGTGCCCGATTCGGTGCCCGGTTCGGCCCAAGGCGAGGGCGCGCCAGGTGAAGTGTCGGTGCCACCGGCCGCGCCAGGTGCAGCGGTCGATCCGAACGCCTTGCCGGCGGACCAGCAGCCGGTGCCGGCCCACGAGTTGCGCGAACGCCTGAACCTGTTCGACGACGCCGCACCGAAACCGGCCGAGCCGCCGGCGCAGTGATCCACAAAAAAGCCGACATCATTGTCGGCTTTTTTGTGGATATCGGTTTACTTGAGACTCGTCACCATAGTGATCAGCTGTCAGTAACTGCTCTCCGGCAGGCTGGCAATGATCGAGCGGTAACTGTTCATCCGTTGCTGGTGCACGCGGCCTTCTTCCAGTGCCTTGAGCAAGGCGCACCCGGGTTCGCGATCATGCTTGCAGTCGCGGAAGCGGCAGGTGCCGATCAGCTCGTTGAATTCGATGAAGCCGGCTTCGACATCCGCCCGGCTGACGTGGCCCAGGCCGAATTCGCGGATGCCCGGCGAGTCGATCAGTTCGCCGCCGCCGGGAAAGTGGAACAGCCGCGCGGTGGTTGTGGTGTGTGTGCCCTGGCCGGACAGCTCGGACAACGGCCCGACGCGGGTCTCGACCTCCGGCAGCAGGCTGTTGACCAACGAAGACTTGCCGACGCCGGACTGGCCGACGAACACGCTGATGCGTCCGTCCAGTTGCCGCTGCAATTGTTCCATGCCGTTGCCGTGATGGGCCGAGACCTCCAACACTGGGTAACCCAGGTCCCGATAGACCGACAGCAGTGCATTCAGCGCCGGGGCGTTGTGCTCATCGATCAGGTCGAACTTGTTGAGCAGCAGCAGCGGACGGATGCCGGCGTGTTCGGCCGCTACCAGGTAACGGTCGATCAGGTTGGCGTGGGGCTCGGGCAACGGAGCGAACACGATGACGATCATGTCGACGTTGGCGGCCACTGGCTTGAGTTGGCCCCGGCTGTCGGGACGGCACAGCTCGGTGTGCCGGGGCAATTGCGCGACGATCACGCCGATGCCCTGGTTGCCGGCACGCCAGACCACTTGGTCGCCGGTCACCAGCGCTGGCAGGTTGGCGCGCAGGTGGCAGCGGAACACCTGGCCGGCCAGTTCGCCTTCCTGGGCCTCGACCTCGACCTGCACACCGAAGTGAGCGATCACCAGGCCGGTCTGCTCGGGGCCCAGGTCACCGCCTTCCAAGGCTTCGACAGCGCTGGATTCGCGCTTGGCGGCACGGGCGGCACGCTCGCCCTGGATCTTTTCGATGCGCCAGTTCTGACGACGATTGAGTTGGCGTTTGGCCATGGGTGTTCCGTATGAAGAAATACATCGATTGGTTTAAAACGGCGGCGAGTTTAGCACGCCCAAGGGGCTGCCTAAGCTAAACTGCGCAGCTAAGCCGAGGAGCTCCCCCATGCAAAACCTGCAAAACCCGCAGAACCTGATCTGGATCGACCTGGAAATGACCGGTCTGAACCCTGACACCGACGTCATCATCGAAATGGCCACCATCGTCACCGACAGCGATCTCAATACCTTGGCCGAAGGGCCGGTGATCGCAATCCATCACAGTGACGAGATCCTGGCCGGCATGGACGAGTGGAACACCCGCCAACACGGCGGCTCGGGCCTGACCCAACGGGTGCGCGAGAGCAAGATCAGCATGGCCGAGGCTGAAGCCCAGACCATCGCTTTCCTCGAGCAATGGGTGCCGAGGGGCAAGTCGCCGATCTGCGGCAACAGCATCTGCCAGGACCGTCGCTTCCTGTACACCCACATGAAATCCCTGGAAAGCTATTTCCATTACCGCAACCTTGACGTCTCCACGCTCAAGGAACTGGCCGCTCGCTGGGCTCCCGAAGTGCGCGACAGTTTCCAGAAAGGCAGTACGCACCTGGCCCTGGACGACATCCGCGAATCCATCGCCGAGCTGAAGCATTACCGCAAGCACTTCATCAAGTTCTGAGCCAACCCCAAGCGATTGGCGGGCAAGCTTTTGTGGCGAGGGGATTTATCCCCGTTGGGCTGCGGAGCAGCCCCTTGACCTGATGTCTGGTTGTGTCAGGCCGGTCGGTGTTGGTTGTATTTGGGGCTGCTTTGCAGCCCAGCGGGGAAAAATCCCCTCGCCACGCTCCGGCAGCCGGCGGATCTTGCCCTCTTTTGGTGCCCGCCCAAACTGGCTAGACTGCGCGCCTTCCCGCAAGGACCGCCACCATGTTGCTGATGCTGTATCTGATCGCCATTACCGCCGAAGCCATGACCGGCGCGCTATCCGCCGGGCGGCGTGGCATGGACTGGTTTGGTGTGGTGCTGATCGCCTGCATCACGGCGCTGGGTGGTGGCTCGGTGCGCGACGTGTTGCTCGGTCACTACCCGCTCACATGGGTCAAGCATCCGGAATACCTGGTGCTCACCACCGCGGCTGCGATGCTCACGGTGTTCCTGGCGCGCTGGATGCGTCACCTGCGCTCGCTATTTTTGGTGCTCGATGCCGTGGGGTTGGTGGCATTCACGCTGATTGGCTGCATGACTGCGCTGGAAATGGGCCATGGCATGTTGGTCGCCTCGGTGAGCGGCGTGATCACGGGGGTATTTGGCGGCATCCTGCGGGATATCTTCTGTAACGATATTCCGCTGATCTTCCGTCGCGAGCTCTACGCCAGCGTCTCGTTTGCCGCCGCGTGGTGCTATTTGTTATGCGTCTACCTGCAATTGCCCAGCGAGCAGTCGATCCTCATCACATTGTTTGGCGGTTTTCTGCTGCGGCTCCTGGCGATTCGTTTTCACTGGGAAATGCCTAAATTCGTCTATAACGACGAAGTCTGACGCGTGGCGTGCTGGCGCAGCGCCCATTCCACGTGTTCGCGCACCAGTTCCGACGGATAATCGCGCCGCGCCTCCAGCGCTTGCAGCACGGGAATCGTTGACGGCGCGTTGCCCAGGCCCACCGCCAGATTGCGCAGCCAACGTTCGTACCCAGCACGGCGCAACGGTGAACCTTCGGTACTGCTGAGGAATTTTTCCTCATCCCACATGAACAGCTCCGCCAGCCCGGCGTTGTCCAGGTTGTGCCGTGGCTTGAAGTCGCTTTCGCCGGATGGCCGGGCGAAGCGGTTCCATGGACAAACGATCTGGCAGTCATCGCAACCGAACACCCGGTTGCCGATCAAGGGCCGCAGATCCTCCGGAATGGCGTTCTTCAACTCGATAGTGAGGTATGAAATGCACCGTCGAGCATCCAGTACATAAGGGCCGACGAAGGCATTGGTCGGACAGATGTCCAGGCAAGCGGTGCATTTTCCACAATGCTCGGTGCCGTGTGGCGGGTCCACCGGTAAAGGCAGGTCGACAAAAAGCTCGCTGAGGAAAAAATAACTGCCGGCCTTGCGGTTCAGGACCAGGGTGTTCTTGCCGATCCAACCCAGGCCGGCCTGTTCGGCAATGGCTTTTTCCAGCACCGGCGCGCTGTCGACGAAGGCGCGATAGCCGAAGGGGCCTATGGCCTCTTGGATTTTTTCCGCCAGTTGCTGCACGCGCTTACGGATCAATTTGTGGTAATCGCGGCCCAACGCATAACGCGAAACGTAGGCTTTTTCCGGTTCGCCAAGTAATTGGGCCATTTGGGTGTCGCCCGCCAGGTAATCCATGCGCAGCGACACCACCCGCAGCGTGCCGGGCACCAGTTCTTCTGGGTGCGAGCGTTTGCTGCCATGGGCGCCCATATAGTCCATTTCGCCGTGGTAGCCGGCCTCGAGCCAGCGTTGCAGATGTTGTTCATGCTCGGCCAGGTCCAGGCCGCTGATGCCGACCTGCTGGAAGCCCAGCTCGCGGCCCCATTCCTTGATGGATTGGGCGAGGGTGGCAAGGTCTGTGGGAATGGCAGGCATGAGGCGAGAGAAACCGGAGCTGAGATGCGTATAATTCTGCCAGACATCGGAGCCCGAAGACGCATGCCGCAGACTAAAGATGATTTTCCCGACGCGCTGTACAGCGCCGCGCAGGTCCGGGCCTTGGATGCACAGCTGATCGCGGCAGGCACCAGCGGCTTCGAACTGATGCAGCGTGCCGCCCGCGCCACGTGGCGAGCTATCGTGCGACGTTGGCCGCAAAGCGCTGAATTGACCGTGCTGGCCGGGCATGGCAACAACGCCGGCGATGGCTACCTGGTCGCTGCCCTGGCCCGCCGAGCCGGCTGGTCGGTACGGGTCCTGGCCGTGGGCGAGCCCCGGCGCCTGTTGGGTGATGCCGCCAATGCCCATGCAGAGGCCGTGGCCGTGGGTGTGCCGGTGGAGCCTTGGTCGGACGATAGCGAGCTGCGGGGAGTGCTGCTCGACGCGCTGCTCGGCACCGGGACCACCGGCGAAGTGCGCGAGCCTTATATCCGGGCGATCGATACGATCAATGTCAGCGGTTTGCCGGTCGCGGCGGTGGATATACCCTCGGGGCTGTGTGCGGACACCGGCCGAGTGCTCGGGACCGCCGTGGCGGCTGACCTGACCGTGACGTTCATCGGCTTGAAGCTTGGCTTGTTCACCGGGGATGCGGCGGATCGAGTCGGTGAGTTGGTGTTCAACGACCTGCACGCCGACCCTGACATTGTTGAGTCGGCGCCTTCCAGTGCCCGCCTGCTCCTGCCTGTTAATCTGCCGCGCCTGACGCCTCGCCCGCCCACGTCCCACAAAGGCAAGTTCGGTCACGTGCTGTTGATCGGCGGCGACCGGGGTTTCGGCGGCGCGATCCAGATGAGCGCCGAAAGTGCGCTGCGCTGCGGCGCGGGCATGGTTTCGATGGCCACCCGCAGCGAGCACGTCGCCTCGGCGCTGGTCCGTTTGCCTGAGGTGATGGTGCAGGGCACTCATTCGGCCAATCAATTGATGGGCTTGCTCAAGCAGGCCAACGTCCTGGTGGTCGGCCCGGGCTTGGGCCAGGCTGCCTGGGGACGCAGCCTGCTGTCGGCGGCGGCCAATGCTGCGCTGCCCCAGGTGTGGGACGCCGATGCCCTGAATCTGTTGAGCCTTGGCGCGGTCAGCCTGCCCGAACATTGCGTCATTACCCCGCATCCGGGCGAGGCGGCGCGATTGCTGGGGATATCCACGGCTCAGGTGCAGGCCGACCGCTCGGCGGCGGCCCACGCCTTGAGCCAGAAATACACAGCTACCGTGATCCTCAAGGGGGCCGGCAGCTTGATCGCCAGCCCGGACGGCCGCCTGGCGGTTTGTACCCAAGGCCACCCGGCCATGGCCACCGCCGGCCTGGGGGATGTGCTCGCCGGGGTCGTCGGCGCGTTGCTGGCCCAGGGGCTGGAAGCGTTCGAGGCCGCATGCCTGGCGGTCTGGCTGCATGCCAGCGCGGGCGTCCAGTGCGGTCGCTCGGGCCGGGGATTGGCGGCGACCGATCTGATCCCGGCCATTCGTCAGTTGTTGGAGGAGCATTCACCGTGTCTGAAGTAACCCTGTACGTGGCGGACGAACAAGCCATGACACAATTTGGCGCGCGTATCGCGCAAATCACCGCAGGGCATGGCTTGATCTTTCTCGAGGGCGACCTCGGCGCGGGAAAAACCACCTTGTCCCGTGGCATCATCCGTGGTCTCGGGCACGTCGGCTCAGTCAAGAGCCCTACTTTCACCCTGGTCGAGCCCTACGAGATCGGCGACCTCCGGGCGTTTCATTTCGATCTGTATCGGCTGGTCGATCCCGAAGAGCTGGAGTTCCTCGGCATCCGTGATTACTTCGAAGATGACGCCTTGTGCCTGATCGAATGGCCCCAGAAAGGTGCAGGCTTTTTGCCAAAGCCGGACCTGACCATTACCATTGGCGCGCAGAATGGCGGGCGTTCGCTGAAACTGACACCGCAAGGCTCGCGTGGCGAGTCGTGGTGTGCCGCCTTGGCTTTGGAAACTAATTAAATGATGGGGTTTGGTATGCGCTTTCGCGCGGTGGTTGCTGTCGTAGGACTGTTGCTTACGGCACTGGCCGTCGATGCTGTGGCTGAGACAAAGGTCAACAGCGTTCGCCTCTGGCGGGCGCCGGACAATACCCGGCTGGTGTTCGACCTGACAGGCCCGGTGCAGCACAGCGTATTCACCCTGACCGCCCCGGATCGCCTGGTGATCGACATCAATGGCGCGTCCTTGGGCGCGCCGCTGAACGTGCCCACCGCCAACACTCCGATTACCGCCATGCGCTCGGCCCAGCGTACGCCGACCGACCTGCGGGTGGTCGTCGACCTGAAACAAGCGGTGACCCCGAAGAGCTTCACCCTGGCGCCCAACGCCCAGTACGGCAACCGGCTGGTGGTGGACCTGTTCGATAACCCGGCCGATGCCGCGCCGACACCGCCGCCGCCGACCAAAGTCGCCACGGTGCCCGCCGTGCCGGTCACGCCCACTGAACCCGCGATCAAGCTGCCACCGGCCCCGGCCGGCAAACGCGACATCATTGTGGTTATCGACGCCGGCCACGGTGGCGAAGACCCTGGCGCCTCGGGTTCGCGAGGGCAGCGTGAGAAGGACGTGGTGCTGTCCATCGCCCGCGAACTGCAGCGCCAGGTCAACGGCATGAAAGGCTTCCGCGCCGAACTGACCCGCACGGGCGACTATTTCATTCCCCTGCGCGGACGCACGGAAATCGCCCGCAAGAAGGGCGCGGACCTGTTCGTCTCGATCCATGCCGACGCCGCACCCTCCAAGGCTGCGTTTGGCGCCTCGGTATTTGCCTTGTCCGACCGTGGTGCCACTTCCGAGACCGCCCGCTGGCTGGCCGACAGTGAAAACCGTTCCGACCTGATCGGCGGTGCTGGCAACGTCAGCCTCGACGACAAGGACCGGATGCTCGCCGGTGTGTTGCTGGACTTGTCGATGACCGCCTCGTTGACCTCCAGCCTGAACGTCGGCCAAAAAGTGCTGAGCAACATCGGCCGCGTCACGCCATTGCACAAGCAGCGGGTCGAGCAGGCCGGGTTCATGGTGCTCAAGTCGCCGGACATCCCGTCGATCCTGGTGGAAACCGGGTTCATTTCCAACGCCAACGAAGCCTCTAAACTGTCGTCGTCAAGCCACCAGCAGGCCTTGGCCCGATCCATCAGCAGTGGCGTGCGGCAGTTCTTCCAGCAGAATCCACCGCCCGGCACCTACATCGCCTGGCTGCGCGATTCGGGCAAGATCGCCCTGGGCCCGCGCGACCATCGAGTCAACCCGGGCGAAACCCTGGCGATGATCGCCGTGCGCTACCAGGTGTCGCCCGCGACCTTGCGCAGCGCCAACAATCTGCAAAGTGACGAGCTGAAGATCGGGCAGACCCTGACCATTCCTGGCAACGAAGTGGCGGCCAAGCAATGAGCGATGACGTGATCGACAGCACCGCCCGCATCGAACTGCTCAGCCCTCGGCTGGCGAACCAGATCGCCGCCGGCGAAGTGGTCGAGCGCCCCGCGTCGGTCATCAAGGAGCTGCTGGAAAACAGTCTCGACTCCGGGGCCAAGCGCATTGACGTCGATGTCGAGCAGGGCGGGGTCAAACTGTTGCGGGTGCGCGACGACGGTCGCGGCATTCCCGCCGATGACCTGCCGCTGGCCCTGGCGCGTCACGCGACCAGCAAGATTCGTGACCTGGAAGACCTCGAACGGGTCATGAGCCTGGGGTTTCGTGGCGAGGCGCTGGCGTCCATCAGTTCGGTGTCGCGCCTGACGCTCACGTCCCGCACCCGAAACGCCGATCAGGCCTGGCAGGTCGAGACCGAAGGCCGCGACATGGCTTCCCATGTGCAACCCGCCGCTCATCCGGTGGGCACGTCGGTTGAAGTACGGGACTTGTTCTTCAATACCCCGGCCCGGCGCAAGTTCCTCAAGGCCGAGAAAACCGAATTCGATCATTTGCAGGAAGTCATCAAGCGCCTGGCCCTGGCACGGTTTGACGTGGCGTTTCACCTGCGCCACAACGGCAAGACCATCCTCAGCCTGCACGAGGCCAACGATGATGCGGCTCGCGCCCGGCGTGTGGGCGCGGTGTGTGGCGCGGGTTTTCTGGAGCAGGCCTTGCCCATCGAGGTGGAGCGCAATGGCTTGCACCTGTGGGGTTGGGTCGGCTTGCCGACGTTTTCCCGCAGCCAGGCGGACCTGCAATATTTCTACGTGAACGGCCGTGCGGTGCGCGACAAATTGGTGGCCCATGCGGTGCGCCAGGCCTACCGCGATGTGCTGTTCAATGGTCGACATCCCACCTTCGTGCTGTTCTTCGAAGTCGACCCATCGGTGGTGGACGTCAACGTCCACCCGACCAAGCACGAAGTGCGTTTCCGTGATGGACGCATGGTCCACGATTTCCTCTATGGCACGTTGCATCGAGCCCTGGGCGATGTTCGGCCGGAAGATCAGTTGGCGGCCCCGGCGGCCGTGGCCGGCATGGTCCGGCCAACCGGGCTGGAGGCCGGCGAGTTTGGCCCCCAGGGGGAAATGCGCCTGGCGGCCCATGCCCTGCTGGAGCAACCCCAGCCCCAACCAGCCTACAACACAGGCGGAAGCGGCGCTGGCAGTGGTTATCAGTATCAATACACGCCGCGCCCACAATCCAATGTGCCGGCAGCCGAGGCCCAGGCCGCGTATCGCGAGTTCTTCAAGCCTCTGCCTGAAACCGCTGCGGCGACATTGCCCGACGGTCAGGGAGATATACCACCGTTGGGTTATGCCCTGGCGCAGCTAAAAGGCATCTACATCCTTTCCGAAAACGCCCAGGGCCTGGTCCTGGTGGATATGCACGCCGCTCACGAGCGGATCATGTACGAGCGATTGAAGATCGCCATGGCCAGCGAAGGCTTGAGCGGCCAACCGTTGTTGGTTCCCGAATCCCTGGCCGTCAGCCAGCGCGAAGCCGATTGCGCTGAAGAGCACATGAGCTGGTTTCAGCGCCTGGGCTTCGAGCTACAGCGCCTGGGCCCGGAAACCCTGGCGATCCGGCAGATCCCGGCCTTGTTGAAACAGGCCGAGGCCAATCGCCTGGTCAGCGACGTGCTGGCGGACCTGATGGAATATGGCACCAGCGACCGGATCCAGGCGCACTTGAACGAATTGCTCGGCACCATGGCCTGCCACGGCGCGATCCGCGCCAACCGGCGCCTGGCCTTGCCAGAAATGAACGGCCTGTTGCGGGACATGGAAAACACCGAACGCAGCGGTCAATGCAACCATGGCCGGCCGACCTGGACCCAACTGGGCCTGGACGACCTGGACAAACTGTTCCTGCGCGGTCGTTGATGAGCCAGTTGCCACCCGCGATTTTCCTGATGGGGCCGACGGCCGCCGGCAAGACCGACCTGGCCATCGAACTGACCAAGGTCTTGCCCTGCGAGTTGATCAGCGTCGATTCGGCGCTGGTCTACCGGGGCATGGACATCGGCACCGCCAAACCGTCGAAAGCTTTGCTGGCTGAATACCCCCATCGGCTGATCGACATCCTCGACCCGGCCGAAGCCTATTCGGCGGCTGATTTTCGGCGTGATGCGCTCCAGGCCATGGCCGAGATCACTGCGCGAGGCAAGATTCCGCTGCTGGTGGGCGGTACGATGCTGTACTACAAAGCCCTGGTCGATGGCCTGGCGGACATGCCGGCGGCCGATCCCGAGGTGCGCGCACAGATCGAAGAAGAGGCTGCGCGCCTTGGCTGGCAAGCGCTTCACGAACAATTGGCGGTGATCGATCCTGAATCGGCGGCGCGCATTCACCCCAACGACCCGCAGCGGCTCAGCCGGGCCCTGGAGGTTTATCGGGTGAGCGGCCAGAGCATGACGGCCCTGCGGCAGCGACAATCTGCGCAAAGTACTGAAGCAGCCGCTTCGGGACTGCAACAATTGCCCTATACTGTCGCGAATCTGGCCATCGCTCCGGCGAACCGGCAAGTGCTGCATCGGCGGATTGAACAAAGATTCACATTAATGTTGGAACAGGGATTCATAGACGAGGTCGTAGCCCTGCGTGAGCGAAGTGACCTGCATGCCGGGTTGCCGTCTATACGTGCGGTGGGTTATCGACAAGTCTGGGACTACCTGGACGGCAAGCTGACGTCAGCCGAGATGCGCGAGCGTGGAATCATTGCCACGCGCCAATTGGCGAAACGCCAGTTCACCTGGCTGCGCAGCTGGACTGACTTGCATTGGCTTGACAGCCTTGATTGCGACAATCTGCCACGCGC
The DNA here is from genome assembly GCF_048847255.1 of Pseudomonas algeriensis. Classification (NCBI taxonomy): domain Bacteria; kingdom Pseudomonadati; phylum Pseudomonadota; class Gammaproteobacteria; order Pseudomonadales; family Pseudomonadaceae; genus Pseudomonas; species Pseudomonas algeriensis. The sequence continues at coordinate 91,310 of NZ_JBKKRK010000009.1, forward strand.
CTTGAAATACCTCGGGACCATCTCCATATTGAGCTGAGTCCTTGCAATTGCCGTCTATCCTTGGGGGTGTGACGGCCCAAGCCATCTGAATTCCGATTTTTATAATTGATCCTTAAAGGAGTGCGGCACATGTCAAAAGGGCATTCGCTACAAGACCCTTACTTGAACACTTTACGTAAAGAGAAAGTTGGGGTGTCCATCTATCTGGTCAACGGGATCAAACTGCAAGGCACGATCGAGTCGTTCGACCAGTTCGTCATCCTGCTGAAGAACACCGTCAGCCAGATGGTCTACAAACACGCTATCTCGACAGTGGTGCCGGTTCGTCCGATTCGTCTGCCTAGCGCAACCGAATCCGAAGGCGGTGACGCTGAGCCGGGTAACGCTTGATAGGAGCCTCCTTTGTTCTTTGAGCGCCACGGTGGTGGTGAGCGGACCATTCTCGTTCACTTGGAAGGACAGGACCCTGAGGCGCGCGAAGATCCGCAGGAGTTTCAGGAATTGGCAATTTCGGCCGGCGCCGAGACCGTCGCGTTTTTCAACGTGCCGCGTCATCGGCCAACCGCCAAATTCCTGATCGGCAGTGGCAAGGTCGAGGAGTTGCGCGACCTGGTCAAAGCCGAGCACATCGATCTGGTGATTTTCAATCACATCCTCACGCCCAGTCAGGAACGCAACCTCGAACGTGTCTTCGAGTGCCGCGTGATCGACCGCACCGGGCTGATTCTCGATATCTTCGCCCAACGCGCGCGTACCCATGAAGGCAAGCTCCAGGTCGAACTGGCCCAGCTTGAGCACATGAGCACGCGGCTGGTCCGCGGCTGGACTCACCTTGAGCGCCAGAAAGGCGGTATCGGCCTGCGGGGCCCGGGTGAAACCCAGCTGGAAACCGACCGGCGCCTGCTGCGGGTTCGCCTGCGCCAGATCAAAGGGCGGCTGGAGAAAGTCCGCAGCCAGCGCGAGCAATCGCGGCGCGGCCGCAAGCGGGCCGACATCCCGACGGTTTCACTGGTGGGTTATACCAACGCCGGCAAATCAACCCTGTTCAACAACGTCACCCAATCCGATGTCTATGCCGCCGACCAGTTGTTCGCCACGCTCGACCCGACCTTGCGTCGGCTCGACCTGAGCGACCTCGGGCCCATCGTGCTGGCCGATACCGTGGGTTTCATCCGGCATTTGCCGCATAAGCTGGTCGAGGCTTTCCGGGCTACGCTCGAAGAGTCGAGCAACTCCGACCTGCTGCTGCACGTGATCGATGCCGCCGAACCGGACCGGATGCTGCAGATCGAACAGGTCATGGTGGTGCTGGGAGAGATCGGGGCCCAGGACTTGCCGATCCTCGAGGTATACAACAAACTCGATTTGCTCGAAGGCGTGGAGCCGCAGATCCAGCGCGATGCCGACGGAAAGCCGCAGCGGGTCTGGCTTTCGGCCCGTGATGGCAGTGGCCTGGACCTGCTCAAACAGGCCGTGGCGGAACTGCTGGGCGATGACCTGTTTGTGGGCACCTTGAAGCTGCCGCAGCGTTTTGCCCGGCTGCGTGCGCAGTTTTTCGAGTTGGGGGCGGTGCAGAAAGAAGAACACGACGAAGAAGGCATCTGCCTGCTGGCCGTTCGCCTGCCTCGGTCGGAACTGAACCGGCTGGTCAGTCGCGAAGGGCTCCAGCCGATGGAATTCATCGAGCAACACACTTTGCAATAAAAGCCTGAGAAAGCTGTGTCAGGCATTCTGTAGCATTGGCCGGCGCGCCGTGGGTGCGTCTTTGCTTTATCAGATGGAGAGCGCTATGGCTTGGAATGAGCCGGGTGGCAACTCGAATAACCAGGATCCCTGGGGCGGCAAGCGTCGTAACAACGGCGACCGCAAGGGACCACCGGATCTCGACGAGGCCTTCCGCAAGCTGCAGGACAGCCTGAACGGTTTGTTCGGTGGTGGTAGGAAACGCGGTGACGATGGCGGCAGCCGTCCGGGCAAGGGCGGCGGTTTCGGCCTGCTCGGCATCGGCCTTGTCGTGCTCGCGGCTGTCTGGCTGTACAGCGCGGTGTATGTCGTGGACGAGCAGGAGCAGGCCGTGGTGCTGCGGTTCGGCAAATACTACGAAACCGTCGGCCCGGGCCTGAACATCTATTTCCCGCCGATCGACCAGAAGTACATGGAAAACGTCACGCGCGAGCGTGCCTACTCCAAGCAGGGCCAGATGCTGACCGAAGACGAGAACATCGTCGAAGTGCCGCTGACCGTGCAGTACAAGATCACCAACCTGCAGGACTTCGTGCTCAACGTTGACCAGCCGGAGATCAGCCTGCAACACGCGACTGAAAGCGCCCTGCGCCACGTGGTGGGTTCTACCGCCATGGACCAGGTGCTGACCGAAGGTCGTGAGCTGATGGCCAGCGAAATCAAGGAGCGCCTGCAACGGTTCCTCGATACCTATCGCACCGGTATCACGGTCACCCAGGTCAACGTACAGAGCGCAGCGGCACCGCGCGAAGTGCAGGAAGCCTTTGACGACGTGATCCGCGCCCGTGAAGACGAGCAACGCTCGCGCAACCAGGCCGAAACCTATGCCAACGGCGTTGTGCCGGAAGCCCGTGGTCAGGCCCAGCGCATCATCGAAGATGCCAACGGTTATCGCGACGAAGTGGTTTCCCGCGCCAAGGGTGAGGCTGATCGCTTCACCAAACTGGTAGCCGAGTATCGCAAGGCGCCTGAAGTCACGCGCCAGCGCCTGTACCTGGACACCATGCAGGAAGTCTTCAGCAACACCAGCAAGGTCCTCGTGACCGGCAACAAGGACGGCCAGAGCAATCTGCTGTACCTGCCGCTGGACAAGATGGTCGAGAGTGGTCGCAACACCGGCACACCGCCAACCGGCGCGGCGGCAGCCGCCAGCAATGAAGCCAATGCCCGCGCGGCGGCGGACCTGCAGCAACAGCAAGCACGTACCAGGGAGAGTCGCTGATGAGCAATAAATCGCTGATCGCCCTTATTGTCGGCGTCGTCGTGGCGATCGCTGCCTGGAACTGCTTCTATATCGTGGCTCAGACCGAGCGCGCGGTGTTGCTGCAATTCGGTCGCGTGGTCCAGGCTGATGTCCAGCCAGGGCTGCATGTGAAGGTGCCGTACGTTAACAAGGTGCGCAAGTTCGATGCGCGCCTGATGACGTTGGACGCACCGACGCAGCGCTTCCTGACGCTGGAAAAGAAAGCCGTGATGGTCGATGCCTACGCCAAGTGGCGCGTGAAGGATGCCGAGCGCTTCTACACCGCGACCTCTGGTCTCAAGCAGATCGCCGACGAACGTTTGTCCCGTCGCCTGGAGTCGGGCCTGCGTGACCAGTTCGGTAAACGTACCCTGCACGAAGTGGTGTCCGGTGAGCGCGACGCGCTCATGGCAGACATCACCCGCTCGCTGAACGCGATGGCGGAAAAAGAGCTGGGTATCGAAGTGGTCGACGTCCGTGTCAAGGCCATCGACCTGCCGAAGGAAGTGAACCGCAGCGTGTTCGAGCGCATGAGCACCGAACGTGAGCGTGAAGCCCGCGAGCACCGCGCAAAAGGTAACGAGCTGGCCGAGGGCATCCGTGCCGACGCCGATCGTCAACGCCGCGTGCTGCTGGCCGAAGCCTATCGTGAATCGGAAGAGGTCCGTGGTGATGGTGATGCCCAGGCCGCTGCGATCTACGCCAAGGCCTATGGCCAGGACCAGGAGTTCTACGCGTTCTACCGTAGCCTGCGTGCCTACCGTGAAAGCTTCGCGAACAAATCCGACGTCATGGTCCTGGACCCAAGCAGTGACTTTTTCCATTACCTGGAAAAGGCCAAGCCTTGATGCGACGTTGACCTGAAGCACTCCGCCCGGCGGCTAAAACGTCGGGCGGGGTGATCCTTTGGGAAAACGTGTGTATGATGCGGCAGCCGGGAAATTCCCGGCTTTTTTGCGTCTGCGCGTTCGATTGTGGTTTATACGGTGCAGGCGTCGGGTTGAATGACCCGACAGGTTTTTCGAGGAAAGTGCTTGGCGAGGCCGATCCAGGGCCATTCGTCACGTCGCCCTTGCGCGTTGTTTGCGGTTTTTCGCATGACGCGGGCATTTTCTGCTTCACTCAAGGCCAGCCCGAAAGCTGGCCGCCCGGACCATAGGGGAATGGCGTAATGGCAACGGTAGACCGCTGGCTGCTGCCAGATGGCATCGAAGAAGTACTGCCACCGGAAGCCGCGCGTATCGAAGTAGCGCGTCGGCAGGTGTTGGATCTGTTCCAGAGCTGGGGTTACGAATTCGTCGTGACTCCGCATATCGAGTACCTGGAATCCCTGCTGACCGGCGCGGGCCAGGACCTGGATTTGCGCACCTTCAAGGTTATCGACCCGCAATCGGGCCGGCAGATGGGCTTTCGGGCCGACATCACGCCACAAGTGGCACGCATCGATGCCCACACATTGCGCCGCGAAGGCCCGAGCCGTCTGTGCTACGCCGGCAGTGTCCTGCATGCCCAGCCGCGTGCCTTGTCGTCTTCGCGCAGCCCGATCCAGTTGGGCGCCGAACTCTATGGCGACGCCAGCCCAGTCAGTGACGTGGAAGTCATCAGCCTGATGTTGGCCATGCTGCAACTGGCCGACGTGCCGGATGTCCACATGGACCTGGGCCATGTCGGCATCTACCGTGGCCTGGCCCGTGCGGCCGGTTTGTCCGGTGAAGTGGAGCAGCGGTTGTTCGACGCCTTGCAGCGCAAGGCCATCGATGAAGTCATCAGCCTGACCGAAGGGCTGCCGAGCGACCTGTCCGGCATGTTGCGGGCATTGGTGGATCTTTGCGGCGGCCGTGAAGTGCTGGGCGCGGCCCGCGAACGCTTGGCCGGCGCGCCGGCACCGGTGTTGGCGGCGCTGGACGACCTGTTGGCGATTGCCGAGCGTCTGTCGGTGCGTTTCCCGGAGCTGCCGCTGTATTTCGACCTGGGTGAGCTGCGCGGCTATCACTATCACACTGGCGTGGTGTTCGCAGTGTTTGTACCGGGCGTTGGCCAGTCCATCGCCCAGGGCGGTCGCTACGACGACATTGGCGCCGACTTCGGTCGCGCCCGTCCGGCGACCGGCTTCTCTACCGATTTGAAAACCCTGGTGACCCTGGGGCGTGCTGAAATCGAGTTACCGTCCGGCGGTATCTGGATGCCTGACAGTACGGATGCGGCACTCTGGCAGATGGTCTGCCAGTTGCGCAGTGAGGGTCAGCGTGTCGTCCAGGCCTTGCCTGGGCAACCTTTGGCCGCCGCCCGTGAAGCGGACTGCGACCGGCAATTGATTCAGCAGAACGGGCTTTGGCAAGTATTGCCGCTGGCTTCTTGAGTTTTCCTGCCGGCCTGGAGCCGGCACCAAGTTTGCGCGAATGAGGACAAGTGTTATGGGTAAGAATGTCGTAGTCCTGGGCACCCAGTGGGGTGATGAGGGCAAAGGCAAGATCGTTGATCTGCTGACCGAACATGCTGCCGCCGTAGTGCGCTACCAAGGTGGCCACAACGCCGGTCACACCCTGGTGATCGACGGTGAAAAAACCGTTCTGCACCTGATTCCATCGGGCGTGCTGCGCGAAGGCGTGCAGTGCTTGATCGGCAACGGTGTGGTGGTGGCGCCCGACGCCCTGCTGCGGGAAATCATCAAGCTGGAAGAGAAAGGCGTACCGGTGCGCGAGCGCCTGCGCATCAGCCCGTCCTGCCCGCTGATCCTGTCCTATCACGTTGCGCTGGACCAGGCCCGTGAAAAGGCCCGTGGCGAGCTGAAGATCGGCACCACCGGCCGCGGCATCGGCCCGGCCTATGAAGACAAGGTGGCCCGTCGTGGCCTGCGGATCGGTGACCTCTTCCACCGTGAGCGTTTCGCCGCCAAGCTGGGCGAGTTGCTGGATTACCACAACTTCGTGCTGGTCAATTACTACAAAGAGCCGGCCATCGACTTCCAGAAGACCCTGGACGAGTGCATGGAATACGCCGAGTTGCTCAAGCCGATGATGCTCGACGTCACCGCCGAGCTGCACGAGCTGCGCCGCGCCGGTAAGGACATCATGTTCGAAGGTGCCCAGGGCTCGCTGCTGGACATCGACCACGGCACCTATCCGTACGTCACCAGCTCCAACACCACCGCTGGCGGCATCGCCACCGGTTCGGGTTTTGGCCCGATGTACCTGGACTACATCCTGGGCATCACCAAGGCCTACACCACCCGCGTCGGTTCGGGGCCGTTCCCGACTGAGCTGTTCGACGACGTCGGTGCGTTCCTGGCCAAGCGTGGCCACGAGTTCGGTGCAACCACCGGTCGTGCCCGTCGTTGCGGCTGGTTCGACGCCGTCATCCTGCGTCGCGCCATCGACGTCAACAGCATCTCGGGCCTTTGCCTGACCAAGCTGGACGTGTTGGACGGCCTGGAAACCATCAACATCTGCGTGGGTTACAAGAACCAGGACGGCGCTGTCATCGACGCACCGACCGACGCCGACAGCTACATCGGCCTGGAGCCGGTTTACGAGCAGATGCCAGGCTGGACCGAGTCCACCGTGGGTGCCAAGACCCTGGAAGAGCTGCCAGTGGCCGCGCGCAACTACATCAAGCGCGTCGAAGAGTTGGTCGGCGCGCCGATCGACATTATTTCGACGGGGCCGGACCGCAACGAAACCATCGTTCTGCGTCATCCTTTTGCCTGATAAGTTATTGATGTAACAAGCAAAGGGCTCCTTATGGAGCCCTTTGTCGTTTCTGCCTGTCGGGCGGCATGACACTTGCTACGCATCTCCATTAAGGCACCCCTTCCAGGCGTGCCATCAAATTAATGGCGTTTGGTAGAGGGATTTCACGTGTCGGCCGTTCTCTCACTGTTACAAAGCCGTTTGCTGCGGCCTGTTTTCGTTACCCTCGGTATCGCCCTTTTGGTGCAGGTGCTGGTGGCCGTTGCGCTGACCCGAAGCACGGTCACCGCGCTTGAGTCCGACCTGGGCGCGCGCCTGGGCGTTGACAGCCAGAAACTGGCGGGTGAGTTGGAGCAGGCTGGGCGAGAAGTCACCTCCAGCCTGGACAGCTTGTCCACCAGTACCCGCCAGCGATTGACCGCGGGGTTGTCTTCCCGTCTGAAGGAAGAGCAGGCTCAACTGCGTGCGACCCTGGAAAAAGACCTGAGGGATTCCGCCAATGATATGGCGCAGCTTCTGGCCTCGGTCGCGCCCCGGGCGATGTGGGACAGCGACGTGCCCACCCTGTCCGAATTCGCCCGTCGGGCCCAGCGCAATCCCAATGTACTGTTCGTCATCTATGACGACGCCGCAGGGGAACACCTGACTCGCTACCTGAACCGGGAAAATCCGATCAACAAGGCCCTGCTGGAAAAGGGCAAGGGCGATCGGGCGCTGGATAAAGTATTGGATGCGGCGAAGAACGATCCATCGGTTTATTACCTCGAAGCGTCGATCAACCCTAATGGCGTCGAGATCGGCAAGGTGCTGATGGGCGTTTCCACCGCCTCGGTGGAAACCGACCTCAAGGCGCTCGACCAGCGCTTCTCCGCGCTGATTGCCAGCAGCGATCAATTGGTGGGCGACAGCCTCAAGGGCGCGGCTGCCGACAGTGCCGCAGCCATGCGTGGCCGCCTGGGCTCGGCGCAGGCCACCGCCACCGATATGCAGACCAATACCGCCGTCACGGTTCAAGAAGCCGCAGAGACCTTGCGTTGGCGCATCGGCCTGGGCCTGGCGTTGGTAGGGTTGGGCGTGTTGGTGTTGTTGGCCGTGGTGCTGGGGCGTCGGGTGGTCAATCGCTTGAAGTTGTTGATCGCCGCGATGAACGATCTGGCGGCGGGCGAGGGTGACCTGACCAAGCGCGTGCAAATAAACAGCAAAGACGAAATCGGCGACATGGCTTCGGCGGTCAACCGCTTTGTGGATAAATTGCAACCCATCGTGCGCGAGGCGGGCGATGTGGCCCAGCGTACCGGTCAGGAGATCGGCGCGATGACGCTGCGCAACTCGGGCGCCGACGCGGCGGCCGGCATGCAGCGCGATGAAGTGGCCGAGAGCCTGCGTGCGCTGTCGCAGATGGCCGATGAGGCTCAATCGGAAAGCCAGGCGATGCAGGCGGCCTTGCAACAGGTAGCGGAGATCCGTCAGGCCACCGATGAAACCACCCGCACGTCAGCCAAGGTCGGCGGCTTGATCGAAGCGTTGGCCGGGCAGGTCGACACGGGGGCGAAAGTCATCGAGCGGCTGGCCCAGCAGAGCGAGCAGATCGAAGTCGTGTTGACGGTGATCCATGGTATTGCCGAGCAAACCAACCTGTTGGCGCTGAACGCGGCCATCGAGGCGGCGCGCGCCGGGGAGACCGGACGCGGCTTCGCGGTGGTGGCGGATGAAGTGCGGGCGCTGGCAAGCAAGACCCAGAGCTCGACGGGCGATATCCAGGCGCACATCGTGGCCTTGCAACAAGGCGCGCGCGAAGCCGTGGCGGCCATCGGCCAAGCGGGACGGCAGGCCAATGAAGGTCTGTCAGTGTTGCGTGACAGCGCGCGGCTGCAGCAGTCGGTGCAGGCGTCGGTCGAGCAGGTTCACGCGGCCATCGGCTTGGCGACTCAAGCAGCCGCGCATCAAGCCCAGGGCGCGCAAGCGGTACGCGGCCGGGTTGAGACCATCCACGCCCAGGCCGAGAAGGCTGCCCAGGCGGTGGTCGAGACCACGGCCAGCGGCAAGGTGCTGGATAAACTGGCGGCGCAGTTGAAGGCCAGCCTGGGTCAGTTCAGGGCTTGATTCGAGGTTGTGGCGGGCCCTTCGCGAGCGGGCTCGCTCCCACAGGTTTATTGCCGTTTACAAAACGGGTGTCCACACCAACTTTGTGGGGGCGAGCCTGCTTGCGAAAGCGGACTCAGCGACTCAGATACATCCGCGTCGTCAGCAAATAGACTGGCAACCCCGACACCAGAATCAACAGCGCCGCATAGGGCGCCGCCGCTGCGAATTCCACATTCGACGTATGTGCCCAGACCGCCGTCGCCAACGTATTGAGTCCGGTCGGGCTCAGCAACAGCGTCGCGGTCAATTCCTTCATCGCATCCAGGAACACCAGGGCGAACGCCGCGCCCAGGGCCGGGAAGATGATCGGCAGGGTCACCCGACAAAACGCACCGAGCGACGAAGCCCCCAACGTCCGCGCCGCTTCTTCCAGTTGTGGGGCGGCCTTGTTCAGCGCCGTACGCACCGGTGCTTGGGCCAGCGGCAGGAACAGCAGCGCATAGGCAATCAGTAGCAGGCCGGAAGTCTGGTACAGCGCGGGCACGTAGTGCAGGGCGAAATACACCAGGCTCAGGGCGATGACCAGGCCCGGCAGCGCGTGCAGCAAGTAGGGCAGGCGCTCGGCCCAGATCGCCAGCCGCCCCTTGTGGCGCACCACCAGCAGGCCCACCGGTACCGCCAATACGAGGCAGAGGGCGGCGCCGCCCAGCGAAAGCGCCAGGGACGACAGCAGCGCTTCGCCGATCTCGCCCGCCGGGAATGCCGCGGAAGTGCCCACGGCCAGCCAATACGCCAGCATTCCTAGCGGGATACCGCTGCCGATGATCGCCAACGCCAGGCAATACAGTTGACCGCAAAGCATCCACCGGCCCAGGCGTACTTGTTCGGCCTGGCGTGCCGCGCCTTGCCCGGTGCGCACATGGCGCCCCTTGCCGCGCACCCGCAGTTCCAGCCACAACAGGACCAGGCACAGCGTCAGCAACACCGCCGACAACATGGCGGCATTGGCGTTACTGAATTCCAGCTCGAATTGTTGATAGATGGCTGTGGTGAAGGTCTGCAGCCCGATGATTGACAGTGCGCCGAACTCCACCAGCATGTGCAGGGCAATCAGCAACGAACCGGCCAGCAGCGAAGGCCAGAGCAGCGGGAGCGTGACGCGAAAGAACACGCCCCAGCGATTTTGCCCCAGGGTGCGGGCAGACTCTTCAAGGGACGGGTCGAGGTTGCGCAGCGTTGCGGCCGCGGGGAGGAAAATCAGTGGGTATTTGGACAGGGTCATCACCAGGATCGCCCCGCCCAATCCCTCGAATTGCGCACTGAGGGATACCCAGGTGAAGCTGCTGACAAACGCCGGCACGGCGAACGGCAGGCACAAGACAACGCCCCAGATCCGACGCCCCGGCAGGTTGCTGCGTTCCAGCAGCCAGGCCAGGGACAGGCCGACGATGCCGCAGGCCAGCGTGACGCCGGCCATCAACGCCAAGGTGTTGCGCAGCAAGCCGAATACATAGGGCCGCCACAACAGATGCAGTGCCTCGGTCCAGCCGGCCTGCCAGGTCTTGGTGACGACGTAGAGCAGTGGCAGCAGGCTCAGCAAAACGAGCAGCAGCACGGGCAGCAGCAACCCGATCGAGGGGCGCTTGCGCCGGGGCACGTAAACCCCGGCTGGAGGAGAGGCGCTCAGCGACGACGTCATCAGTTCAAGCCGACTTCACGTTCCAGCTCCAATGCTTCTTCGGCGTTACCCAGGTCGGCGGGCGTCACTTTTGGCGGCTCCAGTTCATTGAACGGCTTGAGGCCGCGATCCGACGTCATGCCCTTGTGCAAAGGATATTCGGCGGACGTCTGGGTAATCACCCGCTGCCCCTCCTCGCTGGCCATATAGGCAAGCAACTGTTGGGCCTCCTTGGGGTGTTTGCTGGATTTCAGTGCCGCGGCGCTGGAGACGGTGACCAGGCCACCGGCATCACCGCCAGTGAAGTAATGCAGCTTGGAATCCAGCTGTCCCTTCTCCCGCTGCAGGGCGAACCAGTAGTAATTGTTCACCAGGACCGTTGCCACTTCACCGTTCTCCACGGCTTTGAGGGCGACCATGTTGTTGCTGTAGACCTTGCCGAACGCACGTAGCCCGGTGAGCCATTCTTCGGCGGCTTCCTTGCCGTGCAATTTGATGATCGCAACGGCTTGTTCCTGGAATGCGCCGCTGGTCGGTACGAAGCCGACCTTGCCTTGCCATTGTGGCTGGGCGAAATCGAGGACGGTTTTCGGCAGGTCCTTTTCATCGATCAGTTTGGGGTTATAGGCAACCACGCGAACGCGAGCGGTCACGCCCATCCAGGAGCCGTTGCTGGCGACATAATCCTTGGGAAGCACGTTGAGGGTCGCATCGTCGATCTTCGCCAGCAGACCTTGTTCACCAAGTTTGTTCAGCGGCGGCGATTCTTCGGTATAGATCACATCGGCCGGGGAGCGGTCGCCTTCCTCGACGACTTGGCTGGCGAGCTGGTTGCTGCTGCCCTTGCGAACGTTGACGTGGATACCAGTCTTGGCTTCGAAGGCCTTGGCCAGTTCATCGCCGACTTCTTTGTGTTGGCCGTTATAGAGTGTCAGTTCAATTTTGTCGGCGGCTTGGGTGAGGGGTGTTGCGAGGGTCAGGCCGAGCAGGGTGCAGGTCAGGGCGCGGCGCAGGGTGGTTCGAAACATCATTCGCGGGGTTCCTCACTGTCGTGTAGCAAAAACTTGTAACAATGATAAACGATATTGTTTCTCATGTGCGTTGTGGCGAGGGAGTTTTCGGGTGCCGGAAACGCAAAAACCCGCTTTCGCGGGTTTCTGTGAGGTTCAAGGCGTATAACCTTGAAGCTTGAATTTGGTGCCCAGAAGAAGACTCGAACTTCCACGACCTTGCGGTCACCAGCACCTGAAGCTGGCGTGTCTACCAATTTCACCATCTGGGCAGCATCTGCAGCGTTGCCGCTGTTGATGTGGCGCACTATACGGAGCGCGTTTTGATCTGTAAACCCCTGTTTTTATTTTGATAATTGCCAAACACATTCCAGGGGCCTGAAACGCAAAAACCCGCTTTCGCGGGTTTTTGTGAGGCTGGCAGGCCGTTGACCTGCTGCTCGAAATTGGTGCCCAGAAGAAGACTCGAACTTCCACGACCTTGCGGTCACCAGCACCTGAAGCTGGCGTGTCTACCAATTTCACCATCTGGGCAATATCGGCAACGTGAGTGCGTCGTCGATGGCGCGCACTATACGGAGCGTGTTTTTAACTGTAAACCCCCAGGAACAAAAAAAACGCTAAATTTCACGAGCGGTGCAATCAGGGGCTTCAAAGGCCTGTCGAAAGACTTTAGAAAAGGCATCTGCTGCTTGAAATTTCCCGTTTCATTACGCCTATGCCAAACTAACCCGCATATAGACAAGGTGAAAACTCTCTAATGGCCGATTGGCAGTCCCTCGATCCCGAGGCCGCTCGTGAAGCGGAAAAATATGAAAACCCTATTCCTAGCCGCGAACTGATCCTGGCGCATCTCGCCGATCGGGGTTCGCCTGCTAGCCGTGAGCAACTGGTCGAAGAGTTCGGCCTGACCACCGAGGACCAGCTCGAAGCCCTGCGCCGCCGTCTGCGTGCCATGGAGCGCGATGCTCAACTGATCTACACCCGGCGTGGCACCTATGCTCCGGTCGACAAGCTCGACCTGATCCTGGGCCGTATCGCCGGTCACCGCGACGGTTTCGGTTTCCTGATCCCCGACGATGGCAGCGACGATCTGTTCATGAGCCCGGCGCAGATGCGCCTGGTGTTCGATGGCGACCGTGCGCTGGCCCGGGTGTCCGGCCTGGACCGGCGCGGGCGCCGTGAAGGCGTGATCGTCGAAGTGGTGTCCCGTGCGCACGAAACCATCGTGGGACGTTATTTCGAGGAAGGTGGCATCGGCTTCGTCGTCGCCGACAACCCGAAGATCCAGCAGGAAGTGCTGGTCACCCCAGGTCGCAACGCCAACGCGCAGATCGGGCAGTTCGTCGAGGTGAAGATCACTCACTGGCCAACCCCGCGCTTTCAGCCTCAGGGCGATGTGGTGGAAGTGGTCGGCAACTACATGGCGCCGGGCATGGAAATCGACGTTGCCCTGCGCACCTACGACATTCCTCACGTCTGGCCTGAAGCGGTCCTGAAAGAGGCCGCCAAGCTCAAGCCGGAAGTCGAAGAGAAGGACAAGGAAAAGCGCATCGACCTGCGTCACCTGCCGTTCGTCACCATCGACGGTGAAGACGCCCGGGACTTCGACGATGCGGTCTACTGCGAAGCCCGGCCCGGCAAGTTGCGCCTGTTCTCCGGCGGCTGGAAGTTGTATGTGGCCATTGCCGACGTTTCCAGCTACGTGAAGCTCGGCTCGGCGCTGGACGCTGAAGCTCAGGTGCGCGGCAACTCGGTGTATTTCCCCGAGCGCGTCGTGCCGATGTTGCCAGAGCAACTGTCCAACGGCTTGTGCTCGCTCAACCCCCATGTCGATCGCCTGGCCATGGTTTGCGAGATGACCATCTCCAAAGCCGGCGAGATGACTGACTACTGCTTTTATGAAGCCGTGATCCATTCCCACGCGCGCCTGACCTACAACAAGGTCAGCGCGATGCTGGAAACGCCGAAGCTGGCCGAGTCGCGCAAGCTTCGTGGTGAATACACGGATGTGCTGCCGCACCTCAAGCAGCTCTATTCGCTGTACAAGGTATTGCTGGCGGCGCGTCACGTACGGGGCGCGATCGATTTCGAAACCCAGGAAACCCGGATTATCTTCGGTACCGAGCGCAAGATCGCCGAAATCCGGCCGACCGTGCGCAACGATGCCCACAAGCTGATCGAGGAATGCATGCTGGCGGCCAACGTCGCTACCGCCGAGTTCCTGAAGAAGCATGAAATCCCTGCCTTGTACCGGGTCCACGACGGCCCGCCGCCGGAGCGCCTGGAAAAATTGCGGGCCTTCCTCGGTGAGCTTGGCTTGTCCCTGCACAAAGGCAAGGAAGGTCCGACGCCGAAGGATTACCAAGCCCTGCTGGCGAGTATCAAGGACCGTCCGGACTTCCACCTGATCCAGACTGTGATGCTGCGTTCTTTGAGCCAAGCGGTGTACAGCGCCGACAACCAGGGCCACTTCGGCCTGAACTACGAGGCGTACACCCACTTCACGTCGCCAATCCGTCGCTATCCCGATCTGCTCACGCACCGGGCCATCCGCAGCGTGATCCATTCGAAGATGAACACCCCGCACGTCAAGCGTGCCGGTGCGATGACCATTCCGAAGGCGCGTATCTACCCGTACGACGAAGCGGCTCTGGAGCAACTCGGCGAGCAGTGCTCGATGAGTGAGCGGCGCGCCGACGAAGCGACTCGCGACGTGGTGAACTGGCTCAAGTGCGAGTACATGAAGGATCGCGTTGGCGAGTCGTTCCCGGGCGTGATCACCGCCGTGACCGGGTTTGGCCTGTTCGTCGAGTTGACCGATATCTACGTCGAAGGCCTGGTGCATGTCACCGCGCTGCCGGGTGACTACTACCACTTCGACCCTGTGCATCACCGCCTGGCCGGCGAACGCACCGGTCGCAGCTTCCGTCTTGGCGATACCGTCGAAGTACGGGTGATGCGCGTCGACCTGGATGAACGCAAGATCGACTTCGAGATGGCGGAAAAAACCATCAGCGCACCGATCGGCCGCAAGAAGCGTGGCGCCGAAACCACAGCGCCTGCCGCCAAGACCGCCGCCGAGCCCGCACCGTCCAAATCCGGACGTCGCGGTCCGGCCAAGGAAAAGGCCGGCGAAGCCTATCGTCCGAGCGATGCGGCGGCGAAAAACGCCGAATTGCGTAAGAGTCGCGAGATGAAACAGGCCTTGCTGGCCGAAGCCAAGAGCGGCGGTAAAGCGGCGTCCGGGAGCAAGGCCGGACGGTCGGCTCCGGAGAAGGCGAGCAGCAAGCCGAGCAAACACCGTAAAGGCCCGCCGAAAGCAGGCTCGGCCCCTGCCAAGAGTGGCGGGGCGCGTAAACCCAAGGCCAAATCATGAGTCAGTTGGAAAAAATCTACGGCGTGCATGCCGTGGAGGCGTTGTTGCGTCACCACCCCAAGCGGGTCAAGCAGATCTGGTTGGCGGAAGGTCGTAGCGACCCGCGGGTCCAGACCTTGGTCGAGCTGGCCGGCGAAAACCGCGTTGCGGTCGGTCAGGCCGAGCGGCGCGAGATGGACGCCTGGGTCGAAGGGGTGCATCAAGGCGTCGTGGCCGAGGTCAGCCCGAGTCAGGTCTGGGGCGAGGCGATGCTCGACGAGCTGCTCGATCGCACCGAAGGCGCGCCGTTGTTGCTGGTACTGGATGGCGTGACCGACCCGCACAACCTCGGCGCCTGCCTGCGTTCGGCGGACGCCGCCGGTGCGTTGGCGGTGATCGTGCCCAAGGACAAGTCCGCGACATTGACGCCGGTCGTGCGCAAGGTCGCTTGTGGCGCTGCGGAAGTTATCCCGTTGGTGGCAGTGACCAACCTGGCGCGCACCCTGGAAAAGCTCCAGCAGCGCGGCTTGTGGGTTGTCGGCACTGCGGGCGAGGCCGAGGTCAGTATTTATGACCAGGACTTGACCGGCCCTACCATCCTGATCATGGGCGCCGAAGGAAAGGGCATGCGCCGTCTGACCCGCGAGCATTGCGATTACCTGGTCAAGCTGCCGATGGCCGGCAGCGTCAGCAGCCTCAATGTCTCGGTCGCCACCGGTGTGTGCCTGTTCGAGGCCCAGCGCCAGCGTGGCGCCAAGTCGGCCGCCAAAAAAAACTGATCTTGCAGTAACCTCTGTGGGAGCGAGCCTGCTCGCGAAAGCGGTCTGACATTCGGCATCTATGTTGAATGAGATACCGCTATCGCGAGCAAGCTCGCTCCCACATTGGTTTTGTGTAAGGGGCAAATGCGGTTGTTCAAATAATCACCAATTGCCTTGCGCCGCCCTCGACCCTTCTCTACAATTGCGCCCCTTGCTGTGATGGCAGGCACTTATGTGTCTAGCGTCCTCAAGTCCATAAGTGTCATTCACTCCTTGTCTGACCGTTTTTGAGCGGCAGGCTACAACCCGTAAGGAGCATTCATGCGTCATTACGAAATCATCTTTTTGGTCCACCCGGATCAAAGCGAGCAAGTCGGCGGCATGGTTGAGCGTTACACCAAGCTGATCGAAGAAGACGGCGGCAAAATCCACCGTCTGGAAGATTGGGGCCGTCGTCAACTGGCCTACGCAATCAACAATGTTCACAAGGCTCACTACGTGATGCTGAACGTTGAGTGCACCGGCAAGGCCCTGGCCGAGCTGGAAGACAACTTCCGCTACAACGATGCAGTGATCCGTAACCTGGTCATCCGTCGCGAAGAAGCCATCACTGGCCAATCCGAGATGCTCAAGGCTGAAGAAAACCGCAGTGAGCGCCGTGAGCGTCGCGACCGTCCTGAGCATTCTGACAGCGCCGAAGGCGATGACAGCGATAGCGACAGCGACAACAGCGATAACGCTGACGAGTAATCCACGGACCTTTTAAGGAGCCAATCACATGGCACGTTTCTTCCGTCGTCGTAAATTCTGCCGCTTCACCGCTGAAGACGTGAAAGAGATCGATTACAAAGATCTCAACACTCTGAAAGCCTACGTATCCGAGACCGGCAAAATTGTTCCAAGCCGTATCACCGGTACCAAAGCTCGTTATCAGCGTCAGCTGGCCACCGCTATCAAGCGCGCCCGCTTCCTGGCCCTGCTGGCCTACACCGACAGCCACGGCCGCTGAGACCGGGCAGTCGACAAGTAGTAAGGGATTGAATGCATGCGCGCCTTAGCTGACTTCATCATGCGGGGACGTATGCAGGCCACTCTGGTAGTGGCTGGATGTGCGGCATTGCCGTTGTTGTACTGGTTGGGTGCTGCCGCCGGGAGTCTTGTACTCCTGCGGCGCGGATTGAGGGACGCCTTGGGCGTTCTTGCTCTGGGACTTCTGCCAGCCTTGCTCTGGTGGATGTATTCCGCGGACCCGCGTGCAGTCATGGTGCTGCTGGGGTCTTCGGCGCTGGCGTTGGTGTTGCGCGCCAGCGAATCCTGGAACCGCGTGCTGCTGGTCAGCATAGCGATAGGTGTGGTGTTTTCAGTGGTGCTCGGGGTGGCTTTTGCGCCCCAGATCGAGATGCTGTCGCAGGCTTTGATAAAAATCCTGCCCGAGGCACTCGGTGATCTCTACCAACGGATGTCGGTAGAAGAGCAGGCGCGTTTCGCGTCCCTGATCGCCCCCGTCCTGACCGGACTGATTGCGGCCTTGTTGCAGATCGTCAGTGTGCTGAGCCTGGTTATCGGGCGCTACTGGCAGGCGTTGTTGTACAACCCGGGTGGTTTTGGTCGCGA
Source organism: Pseudomonas algeriensis (assembly GCF_048847255.1). Lineage (NCBI taxonomy): Bacteria > Pseudomonadati > Pseudomonadota > Gammaproteobacteria > Pseudomonadales > Pseudomonadaceae > Pseudomonas > Pseudomonas algeriensis. The sequence continues at coordinate 108,491 of NZ_JBKKRK010000009.1, forward strand.
GTTTCGCGCCATCCGTTTCCCGCTTGGGCTGGCGATGTTGCTGTTGGCGGGCATGCTTCTGGGGCCGAACTTCGGTCCGCAGATGGCAATGCTCACGCCGTTGTGCAGTGTACCGCTGGTCTTTGCCGCCCTGTCCCTGATTCACGGGCTGGTGGCGCAAAAGCGACTGGCCAGATTCTGGCTGGTGGGGTTGTACGTCACGTTGCTGCTGTTCATGCAGCTGATCTATCCGTTGCTGGTGGTCCTGGCCATCGTCGACAGCCTGATTGATTTTCGCGGTCGTATGGCGCCGAAAGACGCCGACAACGCGAACGGTGAAGGTTAAAAGTTAGAGGATTTTCACATGCAACTGATCCTTCTGGAAAAAATCGCCAACCTGGGCAACCTGGGCGACAAAGTAAACGTTAAGGCCGGCTACGGTCGTAACTACCTGCTGCCTTTCGGCAAGGCCACCGCTGCGACCGCTGCCAACCTGGCTGCGTTCGAAGAGCGTCGCGCCGAGCTGGAAAAAGCCGCCGCAGACCGTAAGGCATCGGCTGAAAGCCGTGCTGCCCAACTGGCCGAGCTGGAAGTGACCATCACTGCCACCGCTGGCGACGAAGGCAAGCTGTTCGGTTCGATCGGTACTCACGACATCGCTGACGCACTGACCGCCTCCGGCGTTGAAGTTGCGAAAAGCGAAGTTCGTCTGCCGAACGGCACCATCCGCAACGTAGGCGAATTCGACGTAGCCGTGCACCTGCACGCCGAAGTTGAAGCCACCGTACGCGTTGTCGTGGTAGCAGCCTAAGCAACACCTGTCGGCTGGCACCCTCGGGTGCTTGCCGGTAACATCGGGCACGATCCTGTCTACAGGTCGTGCCCTTTGTCTTTCTGCAATTGCTGAATTTCATAACCAGACGTGGCCATGAACGAAATCACCGCCCCCGAGCAATATGATCTGCAAACCGCTGCCCTGAAGGTGCCTCCGCATTCCATCGAGGCCGAACAGGCCGTGCTCGGTGGCCTGATGCTGGACAACAACGCCTGGGAGCGTGTGCTCGATCAAGTTTCCGACGGCGATTTCTACCGGCATGACCACCGCCTGATTTTCCGCGCGATCGCCAGGCTGGCCGACCAGAACATGCCGATCGACGTCGTGACCCTGGCCGAGCAATTGGACAAGGAAGGGCAGACGTCCCAAGTCGGCGGCCTCGGTTACCTGGGCGAACTGGCGAAAAACACACCGTCGGTCGCCAACATCAAGGCGTACGCACAGATCGTGCGCGAGCGGGCAACCTTGCGTCAGCTGATCGGCATCAGCACCGAGATCGCCGACAGCGCGTTCAACCCGGAAGGACGCACCGCCGCCGAGATCCTCGACGAAGCCGAGCGGCAGATCTTCCAGATCGCCGAGGCACGACCGAAAACCGGCGGCCCGGTGAGCGTCAACGACCTGTTGACCAAGGCCATCGACCGCATCGACACCTTGTTCAACACCGACAACGCCATCACCGGTCTGTCCACTGGCTACACCGACCTCGACGAGAAGACCAGCGGCCTGCAGCCGTCCGACCTGATCATCGTCGCCGGCCGTCCGTCCATGGGTAAGACGACCTTTGCGATGAACCTGGTGGAAAACGCCGTGCTGCGCAGCGACAAAGCGGTGCTGGTGTACTCCCTCGAGATGCCAGGCGAATCGCTGATCATGCGTATGCTCTCGTCCCTGGGGCGTATCGACCAGACCAAGGTCCGTTCCGGCCAGCTGGAAGACGACGATTGGCCGCGCCTGACCTCGGCGGTCAACCTGCTCAACGACCGCAAGCTGTTCATCGACGACACGGCGGGGATCAGCCCATCGGAAATGCGCGCCCGGACCCGCCGCCTGGTGCGTGAGCACGGCGACATCGCGCTGATCATGATCGACTACCTGCAATTGATGCAGATCCCCGGGTCCAGCGGTGACAACCGGACCAACGAGATTTCCGAGATCTCCCGTTCCCTCAAGGCCCTGGCCAAGGAATTCAACTGCCCGGTGGTGGCCCTGTCCCAGTTGAACCGCTCGCTGGAACAGCGTCCGAACAAACGCCCGGTGAACTCCGACTTGCGGGAATCCGGAGCGATCGAGCAGGACGCCGACGTGATCATGTTCGTCTACCGTGACGAGGTGTATCACCCGGAGACCGAGCACAAGGGTATCGCCGAAATCATCATCGGCAAGCAGCGGAACGGCCCGATCGGCTTTGTTCGCCTGGCCTTCATCGGCAAATACACACGCTTCGAAAACCTGGCGCCGGGTAGCTACAATTTTGATGATGACGAATAACCTGTTTTCTTGATCAGCCTTTGTGGCGAGGGAGCTTGCTCCCGCTGGGCTGCCAAGCAGACCCAGTTGTACTTGTAATCGAGCTGTGTGGGATATCCGGCGGCTGCGCAGCCGGACGGGAGCAAGCTCCCTCGCCACAATTGGTTATTTTTTGTGCTATATTCCGCGCCCGCGATTTTTCATCCTTTATACCGGTCATCGACATGCAAGCAGCCAAGCCGTTATTTGACTATCCCAAGTACTGGGCCGAATGTTTCGGCCCGGCGCCGTTCCTGCCCATGAGCAGGGAGGAGATGGATCAGCTCGGCTGGGATTCGTGCGACATCATCATCGTGACCGGTGATGCCTACGTCGATCACCCGTCGTTTGGCATGGCGATCATTGGTCGTTTGCTGGAAGCCCAGGGCTTTCGTGTCGGTATCATTGCGCAGCCGAACTGGCAGTCCAAAGACGATTTCATGAAGCTCGGCGAGCCCAACCTGTTTTTCGGTGTCGCGGCCGGCAACATGGACTCGATGATCAACCGCTACACCGCCGACAAGAAAATCCGTTCCGATGACGCCTACACCCCAGGTGGCCTGGCGGGCAAGCGGCCGGACCGTGCGAGCCTGGTCTATAGCCAGCGCTGCAAGGAAGCCTACAAGCACGTACCCATCGTGCTGGGCGGTATCGAAGCGTCCCTGCGCCGCATTGCTCACTACGATTATTGGCAGGACCGGGTGCGCAACTCGATCCTGATCGACGCCTGCGCCGACATCCTGCTCTACGGCAACGCCGAGCGAGCGATCGTCGAAGTCGCCCAGCGCCTGTCCTACGGCCACAAGATCGAAGACATCACCGATGTGCGTGGCACCGCCTTCATCCGCCGTGACACGCCGCAAGGCTGGTATGAAGTCGATTCCACGCGCATCGACCGTCCGGGCAAGATCGACAAGATCATCAACCCGTACGTGAATACCCAGGACACCGCTGCTTGCGCCATCGAGCAAGAGAAGGGGCCGGTTGAGGACCCGAGCGAAGCCAAGGTCGTGCAGATCCTGGCGAGCCCGAAGATGACCCGCGACAAGACCGTGATCCGCCTGCCGTCGGTGGAAAAGGTCCGTGGCGACGCGGTGCTCTACGCCCACGCCAACCGTGTGTTGCACCTGGAAACCAACCCGGGGAACGCCCGTGCGCTGGTGCAGAAGCACGGCGAAGTCGACGTCTGGTTCAACCCGCCGCCCATTCCGATGACCACCGAAGAAATGGATTACGTGTTTGGCATGCCTTACGCACGTGTTCCTCATCCAGCGTACGGCAAGGAGAAAATCCCGGCCTACGAGATGATCCGTTTCTCGGTGAACATCATGCGCGGCTGCTTTGGTGGCTGCACCTTCTGCTCGATCACCGAGCACGAAGGGCGGATTATCCAGAACCGTTCCGAAGAGTCGATCATTCGCGAGATCGAAGAGATCCGCGACAAGGTTCCAGGCTTCACCGGTGTCATCTCCGACCTCGGCGGCCCGACCGCGAACATGTACCGCATCGCCTGCAAGAGCCCGGAAATCGAATCCGCGTGCCGCAAGCCGTCCTGCGTGTTCCCCGGCATCTGCCCGAACCTGAACACCGACCATTCTTCGCTGATCCAGCTGTACCGCAGCGCCCGGGCCTTGCCTGGGGTGAAGAAGATCCTGATTGCCTCCGGCCTGCGTTACGACCTGGCGGTCGAGTCGCCGGAATACGTCAAGGAGCTGGTGACGCACCACGTCGGCGGTTACCTGAAGATCGCCCCGGAGCATACCGAGGAAGGCCCGCTCAACCAGATGATGAAGCCGGGCATTGGCAGCTATGACAAGTTCAAGCGGATGTTCGAGAAGTACACCAAGGAAGCGGGGAAAGAGCAGTACCTGATTCCGTACTTCATTGCCGCCCACCCAGGCACCACCGACGAAGACATGATGAACCTGGCGCTGTGGCTCAAGGGCAACGGCTTCCGCGCCGACCAGGTGCAGGCGTTCTATCCGTCGCCGATGGCCACGGCCACCGCCATGTATCACTCGGGCAAGAACCCGTTGCGCAAGGTGACCTACAAGAGCGACGCGGTGACCATCGTCAAGAGCGAGGACCAGCGCCGTCTGCACAAGGCCTTCCTGCGCTATCACGACCCGAAAGGCTGGCCGATGCTGCGCGAGGCGCTGACCCGCATGGGCCGCGCCGACCTGATCGGGCCGGGCAAGCATCAGTTGATCCCGCTGCATCAGCCCTCGACCGACAGCTACCAGAGCGCTCGTCGCAAGAACTCGACGCCGGCTGGGAGCCACAAAGTGGGCAAGGAAACCACGAAGATCCTGACCCAGCACACCGGCCTGCCTCCGCGCGCCAGTGATGGCGGCAATGCCTGGGACAAGCGCGAGCAGGCCAAGGCCGCCGCGTTCGCCCGCAACCAGAAGGCCGCCAAGGAGCGCAAGGACGCGGCCAAGGGCAAGGGGCCCAAGCCGGCGCGCAAGCCTGTCGTGCCGCGCTGATCATCCCGCCACCTCGTAAAACGCCAGCTTAAATGCTGGCGTTTTGCTTTCTAGCGGGCGTGCTGGCTGTTTGTTATCGTGGCGACCGCCAACGGCGTGACGGCGGATGCATAGCTTTTTGTGGCGAGGGAGCTTGCTCCCGCTGGGCTGCGAAGCGGCCCCAACAATCCCATGCAATGTTCCCAGGCAGACCGTGCCGGCCGGTTTACGACGGCTTCGCCGCCGAGCGGGAGCAAGCTCCCTCGCCACAGGGGTTCAGCGTGGAAAGAATTAAATCCATCGATTTTCAAGGACGATTCATATGAGCAGCGCTACAACGGGCATCGGCATGGACCTGAACTTCTCCCAGTTCATGGCCCGCAAACGCATTGAAAGCCAGGTCAACCTGCCACGTCTTTTCGCCGCCATCGATGCCGACCCCAACATTGCCGGGGCGGGCGTGGTGTACATCGATTCCGAGTACAACGTAGTGACGCTGCGCGAATTCAAGCCGATTTGCAGCATCGCGCCCAAGCGAATCATCTTGCGCGAGGCCAAGAAGTACATCGCCCCGCAGCAATTCATCGATCAGGTAAAAAGCAGCCCGCGTGAGTCAAAGCTCGGGACTGAGTCGATGAATGCCGGTTTTTCCTGTGTCGCCGCTGTCATCGGTTGGGTGGTGGTGTTCAGTGGGAGCGTCGCTGTGCCGTTTACGGCGGGGGCCAGTGCCTTTGTCGTTGCGCTGGGCGCCGCTGCCGCGACGGCCAGTACCGCGCAATGCGTCATAGGCGGGATGCGGGTGGCGAATGAGTTGACCAATCCTACTGGCAACGATGAGATGAACGACGCCGATTGGTACAACATCGTAAGCCCCATTCTTGACGGTGTTTCCCTTGTCGGCGTCGGTGGCTCGGCTCTCACGACTGTTCGGCTGCTAAAGGCCAGCAAAGCAGCGGGCACCGGGAAGAGCTGGTATCAGTTGCTCAAAGGCCTGAGTCGTCAGGAGCGCAGTAAACTGACCAAGGAATTGTTGACCCTGAAAGATCCGAGTCTTACCGCCAAGCTGCTTAAACTGCAGCAACGAGCGGGCGCCTTGCCCAAGCGTTATTCCTCCGCTGAAATCAGGCATGCCACGCTGACTCAGATAAAGGATTCTCTCGGCGGCGCTTTGGGGATCATCGGCAGTTATACCGGTGATGGCGCCGTGAAGACTGTTGCCGTCGGGCTGTATGAGGAGTTCACGGAATGATCGGCGGCGGATCACTGAGGCAGTTCCTCGCCCGTTATTTTCCGGTGTTCATGGGGGCGATCTTTCTGGGCTGCTTTTCCGGGTCTACGCTGCTCGTTTTGTGCGCAGGTACTTATTGGCGTGCCTTGGAGCCTTCCGTCAGGAGCAACTACGTTGGTCTCGGCACTTTGGCTCTAGTGAGTGTCCTGGTCTTGGGCAATCTCATGATCGCACGCGGGCGCGCCTGGGCGATCTGGTGCGTGGCGGGTTATTTCCTCGCTTGCCTGGCGGCGGTGCTGCCGACGTTCGCTTATGGACCGCACCAAGGTGTTTACGTGTTTGCAGTGCTGTTGCCGCTACTGGGGCTATTGCTGCTCAATAGCAAACGCCACCGGGAAATGCGCAGCGAACTCATCGAAATCCGTCACCAACGCGAACGCATCATCCAGTCCGCCAAGGCCTCGCGCCCGCGCCGCTGAGTCGATTCGCTACCCTCTGCGCCGCATTTATGTGCGGCCTTCGCAGATCAATACAGGCATCGCGCGGTTTTAGTGCTCTACTGCCCTGAGTAGAGGTTGAAAGTGTCCGGCCTGCCTGCATGGCATAAGTCTTGCGCCGCTTTCGATAACGCCCAGGCTCCGCAGGAGGCACGCCGTGTCGATCCATGTCGCTTTGCACCATGTCACACACTATCGCTACGAGCGCGCTGTCGAACTCGGTCCACAGATCGTTCGCCTGCGTCCGGCGGCCCATAGCCGCACGCGCATTCTTTCGTACGCGCTGAAGGTTTCCCCCGATCAGCATTTCATCAATTGGCAGCAGGATCCCCAGGGCAATTACCTCGCGCGGCTGGTGTTCCCGGAAAAGACAGATGAGCTGCGGGTGGAGGTCGATCTGGTCGCCGAGATGGCGGTGTTCAATCCGTTCGATTTTTTCCTCGAGCCTTACGCCGAGAAAATCCCGTTCACCTATGCGGCTGACGAAAAACACGAGCTGATGCCCTACCTGGAAAAGCTTCCGCTGACGCCGAAATTCAAGGCGTATCTGGACGGCGTCGACCGCACGCCGTTGCCAGCGGTGGACTTTCTGGTGGCGCTCAACCAGCGCCTGAGCGAAGACATCAACTACCTGATCCGCATGGAGCCGGGCGTGCAGACGCCGGAGCATACGTTGGAGCACGCGTCCGGCTCCTGTCGCGACTCGGCCTGGCTGCTGGTGCAGCTGTTGCGTCACTTGGGCCTGGCGGCGCGTTTTGTCTCCGGTTACTTGATCCAGCTGACCGCCGATGTGAAAAGCCTCGACGGCCCGTCCGGTACGGAAGTGGATTTCACCGACCTGCATGCCTGGTGCGAAGTGTACCTGCCCGGCGCCGGATGGATCGGCCTCGATGCCACGTCCGGGTTGTTCGCCGGCGAAGGGCATATCCCGTTGGCGTGTAGTCCTGATCCGTCCTCGGCGGCGCCCATCAGTGGCCTGGTGGAACCGTGCGAGTGTGAGTTCAGCCACGAGATGTCCGTCGAGCGAATCTGGGAAGCGCCACGGGTCACCAAACCCTACACCGAAGAACAATGGCTGGCGATCCAGGCGTTGGGTCGGCAGATCGATGCGGACCTGCAGGAAGGTGACGTGCGCCTGACCATGGGCGGTGAGCCGACCTTCGTTTCCATCGATGACCCGGACGGCGCCGAGTGGAACACCGCGGCGCTTGGACCGGACAAGCGCCGCCTCAGCGCCGAATTGTTCCAGCGCATGCGCGAACATTACGCGCCGCAGGGGCTGGTGCATTTCGGCCAGGGCAAGTGGTACCCCGGCGAGCAATTGCCGCGGTGGTCGCTCAACTGCTATTGGCGGCGTGACGGGGTGCCGATCTGGCACGACAGCGCGTTGATTGCCGACGAGAAAAAAGACTACGGCGCCGATGGCGAATTGGCTGGGCGTTTTCTGGCGAGTGTCGCTGAACGCTTGAAAATTCCCACGCAATTCGTGTTTCCCGCCTACGAGGATAATTTCCATTATCTCTGGCGCGAAGGCTCGTTGCCTTCGAACGTGACGGCTGAGGATTCCCGTCTGGAAGACCCGTTGGAGCGGGCGCGATTGCGCAAGGTCTTCAGTCAGGGGCTGGGCAAGGTGATCGGTCAGGTCCTGCCGCTGGCACGCACCGCCAAGGGCGACCAATGGCAAAGCGGGCGCTGGTACCTGCGCGACGATCATTGCCGGCTGGTGCCGGGGGATTCGCCACTGGGCTACCGTCTGCCGCTGGCGTCTCAGCCGTGGGTGACGGCGGCCGAATATCCGTTCATCCACCCCACCGACCCGAACCAGGATTTGCCCGAGCTACCCGACACCGAGCAGTTGAAGCATCACGGCGAGCCGGCGCTGGAACAGGAGCGCGTGCCAAAGGTCGACGAATCGGCCGATTGGCTGACCCGCACCGCCTTCTGCGCAGAGGCCAGGGAAGGGCGGCTGTACCTGTTCATGCCACCGCTGGAGCGGGTCGAGGATTACCTGGAGTTGGTCAGCGCCATCGAAGCGACGGCGCAGGAACTGGGTTGCCCTGTTTTGTTGGAGGGCTACGAGCCACCGAGCGATCCGCGCCTGAGCAATTTTCGTATCACGCCAGACCCAGGTGTCATCGAGGTCAACGTGCAGCCTTCGGCAACTTGGGAAGAATTGGTCGAGCGCACCGAGTTTCTTTACGAGCAAGCGCGACTGAACCGGCTGACCACCGAGAAATTCCTGATCGATGGCCGGCACACCGGCACCGGTGGCGGTAACCATTTCGTACTGGGCGGCGCGACACCGGCAGATTCACCGTTCCTGCGGCGCCCGGACTTGCTGCGCAGCCTGATCAGCTACTGGCACAACCACCCGTCATTGTCCTACCTGTTTTCCGGATTGTTCATCGGCCCGACATCCCAGGCACCGCGCGTGGACGAGGCGCGCAACGATGCGTTGTATGAGCTGGAAATAGCCTTCGCGCAAATGCCACAGCCCGGCGACGAATGCCCGCCGTGGTTGGTGGATCGGCTGCTGCGCAACCTGCTGATCGACGTCACCGGCAACACCCATCGCGCCGAGTTTTGCATCGACAAGCTCTATTCGCCGGACGGCGCCACCGGACGGCTCGGCTTGCTGGAGCTGCGCGCTTTCGAAATGCCGCCCCACGCGCGCATGAGCCTGACCCAGCAATTGCTGTTGCGGGCGTTGGTGGCGCGGTTCTGGCGCGAGCCCTATGCACCGGCCAAACTGGCGCGCTGGGGCACCGAGCTGCATGATCGTTTCCTGCTGCCGCACTTCATCGAGCAGGATTTTGCCGAGGTCATCGAAGAGTTGAATGGCGCCGGCTACCCGCTGCGTGCCGAGTGGTTCGCCGCGCACCTGGAGTTTCGCTTTCCCAAAGTGGGCGACTACGCAGTCAACGGTGTCGAGCTGCAGTTGCGCCAGGCGCTGGAGCCTTGGCATGTGCTGGGGGAAGAGGGCTCGGCGGGCGGCACGGTGCGTTATGTGGACTCGTCCCTGGAGCGGTTGCAGATCAAGCTTACGGGGCTGGCGCCACAACGTTACCTGCTGACCTGCAATGGCGTGCCGGTGCCGTTGCAGCCCACCGGCCGGGTGGGGGAGTTTGTCGCCGGGGTACGTTTCCGTGCGTGGCAACCGTTCAACTGCTTGCAGCCGACCATCCCGGTCCATGCGCCGTTGGTCTTCGATGTGCTCGACACCTGGATGCAGCGCTCCCTGGGCGGCTGCCAATACCACGTGGCGCATCCGGGCGGGCGCAACTATGACAGCCTGCCTGTCAACGCCAACGAAGCGGAGAGCCGGCGGATGGCGCGATTCTTCCGTATCGGACATACGCCCGGAAAATTGCCGATACCCAGCCTGGCGGTGGATGACGAGTTTCCCTTCACGCTCGATCTGCGACGCTTTCACCGGACCTCAAAAAGCTAGCTGGACCTTCTGGCGGGGGGATAAATCCCCTCGCCACGATTGCACTCTGAAAACCCAGGTCGGATCCAACACAAACACACCTATCCGGGCGTCATGCGCTTGCGCTAGTCTCACCTATCATCGCTGTCCTGCCGAGCTTTCCATGCCTGACCTGCTTGACCGTTACCCGCTGACGACGGGCACCTATCACGAACTGCTGGACGGCAGCGGTGCGGTGCGTGCGCACTGGCAACGGCTGTTCGACCAGTTGCAGCGCAGCACGCCGGGCCAATTGGTCCAGCGCCAGGCACTGCTGGCAAGGCAGATCCAGGAAAACGGTGTCACCTATAACGTCTATGCCGACCCTAAGGGCGCCGACCGGCCGTGGGAGCTGGACCTTCTGCCCCACGTCATCGACGCCCAGGAATGGAAGCAGTTGTCGGCCGGCATTGCCCAGCGCGCGCGTTTGCTCAATGCGGTACTGGCCGACCTGTACGGACCGCAGCGGCTGATCAGTGAAGGGCTGCTGCCAGCGGAGCTGGTCTTCGGACACAACAATTTCCTCTGGCCTTGCCAGGGCATCGCTCCGCCGGACGGTGATTTCCTGCACTTGTATGCCGTGGATCTGGCGCGTGCGCCCGACGGCCGCTGGTGGGTCACCGCTGATCGGACCCAGGCGCCCTCAGGGGCGGGTTATGCGCTGGAAAACCGCATGATCGTCTCTCGTGCCTTTCCCGATCTCTATCGCGACCTGAAGGTGCGGCATCTGTCCGGTTTCTTCCGCACCTTGCAGGAAACCCTGGCGCGACAGGCCCCCAGCGATGGCGAGCCGCCGCTGGTGGTATTGCTCACGCCGGGACGATTCAACGAAAGCTATTTCGAACATCTCTACCTGGCGCGCCAACTCGGCTATCCCCTTGTGGAGGGCGGTGACCTGACCGTTCGGGACGCCACGGTGTACCTCAAGACCCTCAGCGGCCTGCGCCGGGTTCACGCGATCATGCGTCGGCTCGACGACGATTTCTGCGACCCCCTGGAGTTACGCACCGATTCGGCCCTTGGCGTACCCGGATTGCTGGACGCGGTGCGCCAGGGCCGGGTACTGGTGGCCAATGCCCTGGGCAGTGGCGTGCTGGAGTCGCCAGGTCTGCTGGGCTTCCTGCCGCGGATCAACCAGTATCTGTTCGGCGAAGAACTGCTGCTGCCCTCCATCGCCACCTGGTGGTGCGGCGAGCCGCCGGTGCTGGCCCAGGCGCTGGAGAAATTGCCCCAGTTGTTGATCAAGCCGGCGTTTCCTTCCCAGAGTTTCGCACCGGTGTTCGGCCGCGATCTGAACGAGGAGCAGCGCGGCCAGCTGGCGGCGCGCATGCAGGCGCGGCCCTATGCGTATGTCGCGCAAGAGTTGGCGCAACTATCCCAGGCTCCGGTGTGGCAGGCCGAACACGGTCAGCTCCAGCCCCGGGCGATCGGCATGCGCGTGTATGCCGTAGCGGGAAAAGACGATTATCGGGTCTTGTCCGGCGGCCTGGCCCGAGTGGCCGCCGAGGCCGATGCCGAAGTGGTATCGATGCAGCGCGGCGGTGCCAGCAAGGACACCTGGGTGCTTGGAGAGCAGGCACCCGGCGGCGAGCAATGGAAGGCCCAGCGTACCGTGGGTGTTCACGACCTGGTGCGGCGTGATCCATACCTGCCCTCCCGGGTGGTGGAAAACCTGTTCTGGTTCGGTCGCTACTGCGAGCGTTGCGATGACAGTGCGCGTCTTTTGCGGATCATGTTGGCGCGGTACGTCGATGGCGATGACCCCCAGGCCTTGCAATCGGCGGTGTCTCTGGGCGAAAGCCTGATGTTGTTGCCTGAGGAGGGGGCATTGCCCGAGCGCTTGCTGGCTGCAGTTCTGGGGGATGACTGGTCGTTCAGCCTGCGCTCCAACCTGCAGCGCTTGCAGTGGGCGGCCTCGCAGGTGCGCGGCAAGCTGTCGCGGGAGAACTGGCAGGCACTGGTGGAGTTGCAGCGTGAAGCCATGGAGCTGGAAACCAGCGAGCCGGATTTCGGCGAGCTGTTGGATTTCCTCAACCGCCTGGTGATGTCCCTGGCCGCATTGTCGGGGTTCGCCCTGGACGACATGACGCGCGACGAGGGTTGGCGTTTTCTCATGATCGGCCGACGCCTGGAGCGCTTGCAATTTCTCAGCAGCAGCCTGGCGGCGTTCCTGCGGGGCGAGGCGGTATTCGATCAGGCCGGGCTGGAATGGTTGTTGGAATTGGGCAACAGCAGTATCACGTACCGCTCGCGTTATCTGGCGGTGGCGCAGTTGATTCCGGTGCTCGACCTGTTGTTGCTGGACGAACAGAACCCCCACGCGGTGCTCTTCCAATTGAAACTGGTGGCGCGCACCCTCAAGCGCTTGAACGATGATTTTGCCGCGCCGAGGGAAACCGCCCTGCCGGAGTTGGTGGCGCGCCTTTCGCGGTTCGACTTGCGGTGCCTGGAGAATCCGCTGTTCGGTGAGGCCAGCTTGCGCGCGGCGGTCGATGGCCTGGCCGATCTGTTACAGGAAGTCGCCGACGTCAGCGCCCAGGTCTCCGATCGCCTGGCCTTGCGACACTTCGCCCACGTTGACGATGTCAGCCAACGCACGGTATCCGTCTGATGAGTGCCCGTTACCAGATCCTCCACGACACCCATTATCACTACGACAGCCCGGTGTCCCTCGCGCAGCAACTGGCTCATCTATGGCCGAGACACTGCGAATGGCAGCGCTGTACCGAGCAACAGCTGTCCATCAGCCCGGAGCCGACGACCCGCCGTGACGAACACGATGTATTCGGCAACCCGCTGACCCGCCTGGCTTTCGAGCGGCCTCACGATGAGCTGCTGGTCAACGCCCGGCTGAGCGTCGAGGTGCTGGCGCGGCCCGCGCTGGATTTCAACCTGTCGCCGGCCTGGGAGTCGACCGGTAACGCCCTGACCTACAGTGGCCGGCCCCTGACGGCACAATGGATGGACGCGTGCCGCTACCGTTTCGAATCACCCTACGTGCATCTCAAGCGCAGCTTCGTCGAGTTTTCCGAGAGCTGTTTCCCGGCCGGCCGACCGTTGATGGTCGGTGTGCGGGCGCTGATGGAAAAAATCTTCGAGGAGTTCACCTTCGATGCCGAGGCCACCCAGGTCGCGACACCGCTGGTAGAAGTGCTGGAGCGACGCCGGGGTGTCTGTCAGGACTTCGCCCATCTGATGTTGGCCTGCGTGCGTTCCCGCGGGTTGGCGGCGCGGTATGTCAGTGGCTACCTGCTGACCCAGCCACCGCCCGGCCAGGCCCGGCTGATCGGCGCCGATGCGTCACACGCCTGGGTCTCGGTGTTCTGCCCGGTGCTGGGCTGGGTGGACTTCGACCCGACCAACAACGTGCAGCCGGCGCTGGAACACATCACCTTGGCCTGGGGGCGGGATTTTTCCGATGTGTCGCCGCTGCGCGGGGTGATCCTGGGGGGCGGTACCCATGATCCGGATGTTCGGGTGACGGTGATGCCGCTGGAGTCATAAGAAGATCCATCGTGGGAGCGAGCCTTCTCGCCAAAGCGGCGGTTCAGCCAGCATGGAAGTGCCAGGCAAACCGTCATCGCGAGCAAGCTCGCTTCCACAGGGCATCGGCGGATCGCTGGATTCAGGCGTCGGGTGCCTGGTCTTTCGGCGCATCCACATCGTGTTCGGCCGCCACGTCGCCGTCGCTGTCCGGGTTCAGGGCCGCTTCTTCGGCCGAAGCCTTCTTGCGCTGGAGCTTCTCCTCTTTCTTCTGCTCCTTGGCCAGGTCTCTTTGACGTTTGGCGAAGGAATAATTGGGTTTAGCCATGGGCGATCCTCTGGGGTCGAAGGTGAGGTTGAGCGGCGCGTATTCTGCCCTGTATCGGGACCGAGCCGTTAGCTTGGTTTTTGTTCGGCCCACTTTGGCTGCACGGACGGTTGCCATTCGTCCAGCGCATCGAGCAGTGTGTGCGTAGATTCGCTCACCTGCAGCATGTCACGATGCGGCGCGCGGACGAAGCCTTCGCCGACGATATGATCGAGGAAACCGGTGAGCTTGCTGTAGAAACCGTTCACTTCCAGCAGCCCCAGCGGCTTGCCGTGATAACCGAGCTGACCCCAGGTCCAGACTTCGAACAGTTCCTCCAGGGTGCCGAGCCCGCCGGGCAAGGCGATGAAGGCGTCGCTGAGCTCAGCCATGCGGGCCTTGCGCGCGTGCATGCCGTCTACCACTTCAAGGCGCGTCAGGCCGCTGTGACCGATTTCCTTGTCTTTCAAACTTTGCGGGATGATGCCAATCACTTCGCCGCCAGCGGCGAGGGCTGCATCGGCAACGACACCCATAAGACCGACCGCGCCACCGCCGTAGACCAAGGTGAGTTTTCGTTCGGCCAAAGCACGGCCCAGGGCCTGGGCCGCTTCCAGATAGGCCGGGTGGCTGCCGGTGCTGGCGCCGCAAAATACACAAACAGACGCTATGGACATGCTTCACTCCGCGATTCGATGACCGGACCAGGGTAAAGCCTGCCCTTTGTTGCGCAAAGAATTAAACCTCGCGGCGAGGTTTTTCATAGGTGCCACTGGCACCGCAGGCGTAGGCGGCGAGCAAGCTGAATAACAGGCTGTTGAGGTTCATGACCAGCACTCCAGGGTTGATGGGACAGATCTTAGAGGTGCGTCATACTTCTGGCCGGTTGATTCTGTCCATCAGGCTGATAGTCTTAAGTTGTATACAATCTTTGACTCAGGTCATAGGAACTTGCCAGAAAATCAGGCAGTCTTCCCCTCTGACGGATTTCGTTAACCATGCTTTGGAGATTCATGATGTTCGCCAAACTTGTAGCAGTATCCCTGTTGACGCTGGCCAGCAGCCAACTGATGGCAGCGGAGTGCAAGACCACCATCGATTCCACCGACCAGATGACCTTCAGCACCAAGGCCATCGAAATCGATAAGAGCTGCAAGACGTTCACCGTTGAGCTGACTCACTCGGGTAACCTGCCGAAAAACGTGATGGGTCATAACTGGGTGCTGAGCAAAGAGGCCGACATGCAGCCGATCGCCACCGATGGCCTGGGCGCCGGTATCGACAAGAACTATCTCAAGGAGGGTGACGCCCGCGTTATCGCACACACCAAGGTTATCGGCGCCAAGGAAACCGACTCGGTGACTTTCGATGTCTCTAAGCTGGACGCTGCCGAGAAGTACGGTTTCTTCTGCTCGTTCCCGGGCCACATCTCGATGATGAAAGGCGCGGTTACCCTGAAGTAACAAATTTCAGGCAGAAAAAAGCGCCCCCGTGCAGGGCGCTTTTTTTATACCAGGCAAATAACCTTTGTGGGAGCGAGCTTGCTCCTACATGAGGCTGTCCACCAAATGGTGGTCAAGGAGCGTACGGCATCACTCGCTTGTGCTCGGTCTTGCGGTAGGTGTCGCAAATAATCTTCGCCGCTTCTTCGCGAATCGGTTGGCCATGCAGGAACGCGTCGATCTCGGCGTAGGTCACGCCGTGGGCCGCTTCGTCCGGCTTGCCAGGCGACAGGTCTTCCAGGTCGGCGGTGGGGACTTTTTCCACCAGCGATTCCGGCGCGCCAAAGTCACGGGCGATGGCCCGGACCTGGTTTTTCACCAGCCCGCTCAGCGGCGCCAGGTCGCAGGCGCCGTCACCGAACTTGGTGAAGAACCCCATCACCGCTTCGGCGGCATGATCGGTGCCGATCACCATGCCCTGTTCGGCGCCGGCGATGGTGTATTGCGCCACCATGCGCATCCGCGCCTTGGTATTGCCCAACACGAAATCCCGCGAGCCCGGCGCCTTGCCCTCGAACGCGAGGACTTCCTTGGCCAATGCCTTTACCGCCGGGCCGATATTGACGGTATGGCGCTCGTCTGGCTCGATGAAATCGACACAGGCCTGGGCTTCGTGTTCGTCGAACTGGGTCTCGTACGGTAAGCGCACGGCAACGAACTTGTACGCCGCATTGCCGGTTTTTTCCCGCAACTCGCGCACGGCACGCTGGGCCAACAGGCCGGCGGTCAACGAGTCGACCCCGCCGCTGATGCCCAGTACCAGGCTCTTGAGCCCGGAGTTGACGAGGCAGTCCTGGATGAAGCTCACCCGACGAGCGATTTCGGCCTTGAGGGCGGCGTCATCGGCAAATGGCGGTTGGACCTTGAGCTGTTCAGCAATCTCACGCTGTACGGCTTGCATGAATTCACTCCTTGCTTGATGTGCCAGAAAGGGCGGCAGGTACTTGGAAAACATGTCGCATATAGGCGACGAAATTCGGGTCCTTGCAGTGGGTCTTACCGGGCTCGTCTGAAATCTTGGCCACGGGTTGCCCGTCACAACTGATCATTTTAAGCACGATGCTCATGGGCTCCACGCCTGGAATGTCACAGGTCAGGTTGGTCCCGATACCAAAGCTCACATTAATGCGACCACGCAAGGCGCGGAAAATCTCCAGGCATTTTGGCAATGTCAGGCTGTCGGAGAACACCAGGGTCTTGCTCATCGGGTCGATACCCAGCTTGTGATAGTGGGCAATGGCTTTCTCGGCCCAGATGACCGGGTCACCCGAATCATGGCGCAAGCCGTCAAACAGCTTGGCGAAGAACAGATCGAAATCCTTGAGGAAGGCGTCCATGGTGATGCAATCGGTCAGCGCGATGCCCAGCAGCCCTCGGTATTCGCGCACCCAGCAGTCGAGCGCGGCGATCTGACTGTCGATCAGCCTTGGGCCCAGTTGCTGGTGAGCCATGATCCACTCATGGGCCATGGTGCCCAAGGGTTTCATGTCCAGTTCACGGGACAGATGCACGTTGCTGGTGCCGACGAAGCGTCCCGGAAAGTCGTGCTTGAGCACGTTGACCACTTCTTCCTGGGTTCGGTAGGAGAACCGACGGCGGGTGCCGAAATCGGCCACTTGCAGTTCGGACAATTCCTCGGCACTGGCATTGGCGTTCAGCCAGTCGAACTTGCGATAAAGCTGTTCCCGCGCCTGTTCCAGAACGATTTCACGGTAGCGATAGCGGTTGCGCACTTCGCTGACAATGGCCAGCAAAGGCACTTCGAACAGGATGACGTGCAGCCATGGCCCGCGCAGGCGGATAAACAGCTCGCCGTTTTCGATGCCCGTGTGCACATAGCGCAGGTTGAAACGGAACAGGCCCAGAAAGCGCAGGAAATCCGGTTTCAAGAAGCAGATGCGTTCGAGAAAACCCAACTGGTCGGCGCTCAGGCTCAGCTCGGCCAAGCGTTCGATCTGGAAGCGTATCTCCGCCAGGTAGGGCCGCAGGTCTTCGCTGTTTCGGCAGCGGAACTCCCACTCCACTTCGACGTTGGGGTAGTTATGCAGCACCGCCTGCATCATCGTCAGCTTGTAGAAGTCGGTGTCGAGCAGGTTCTGCACGATGCGATCGGCAAATACACTCTCGCTCATAACGTGAATCTCCAGACAGGTGGCTGCGGCGGGCAGCGGCGTACGGCAGTTCGTAGTGAAAGGGCTAGTGGCGCATAACCGTGGTGGGTTTTGCCAGTGTTTTTTGCCTTACACGCCTTCGTGGCGAGGAGCCCTCTTATTGTTGCGCAATATCAGCACCGTCGATCTGCTCCAACATCCACTCCACGAACATCCGCACTTTAGGCACTTCCGCCGAATGTTCCGGATAAGCCAGATAATAGGCATTGGTGCTGGGCATCGCATGCTGCCAGGGAATGACCAGCTTGCCGTCGGCCAGTTCTTCTTCCACCAGAAACCTGGGCAGCAGGGCCACGCCGCAGCCGACCTGGGCTGCGCGGATGCACATATAGAAGGTTTCGAAGCGCGGCCCGTGGTAGCTGTGTTCGGTGTGATAACCCAGGTCTTCGAACCAGTCGTGCCAAGCCTGTGGGCGCGAGGCGTTTTGCAGCAGGACCAGATCGGTCAGTTGCGTCGGGTCGGTGAAAGGCTGGTCCGGCAGGCTGCCCGGCGCGCAGACTGGCACCAGTTCTTCGCCGAACAGTTTCAAGGATTCAGTTCCGGGTCGTGAGGCTTGGCCAAAATAGAACGCCAGGTCACTGCGACCTTGCTGTAGGTCATCGGCCTCTTGCTCGCTGCACAGGTCCAGATGAATGCTGGGATGGCGCAGGCGCCAGCCTTTGAGCCGTGGGACCAGCCAGCGCGCACCGAACGTTGGTGGCGTAGACACGCGCAGGACTTCGGTGTCACCACCGTAGGAACGCAGGTAATGAGTGGACATCTCAACTTGGGTGAGGATTTTTCGTACTTCCCCCAGGTACAAATCCCCTGCGGGAGTCAATTGCAGGCGTCGACGCACGCGACGGAACAGCAAGTGCTGGAGCAACTCTTCCAACTGCGCGACCTGTTTGCTGACGGCGCTCTGGGTCAGGTTCAATTCTTCGGCGGCGCGGGTGAAGCTCAGGTGACGGGTCACCGCTTCGAAGCACTGCAGCGCGGTGATCGACGGCAAATAGCGTTTATTGAGCATGATGGAGCCTTATTTTTTGTCGCTCTGCTTTTGTGCTGAAGAGTCTGCTTCAGTGGCAGCATGAATAAACGGAATGATATCTCGCTTAAAGGTCGTTTGTTGGCAAGTCTCGGGCCAGCTACAACTACAGGTCTGATCAGCCGTGTTCGTCCGGCTGCCAACTCATTGTCTTTCGCTTGAGGAATTTACCCATGGTTGCTGCATTGCTTGATCGTCTGGGTGTTGACCCGGCCCTGTACCAGAACGGCACACAGCCAGTGCATTCGCCCATCGATGGCAGTCGCATCGGCGCGGTGAACTGGGAAGGCGCCGCCGAGGTCGAGCAGCAGGTCAGCCGGGCCGAGCATGCCTTTGACCTGTGGCGCAAGGTGCCGGCCCCCCGTCGTGGCGAGCTGGTGCGCCAGTTCGGCGATCTGTTGCGTGAATACAAGGCCGACCTCGGTGAACTGGTGTCCTGGGAAGCCGGCAAAATCACCCAGGAAGGCCTGGGCGAAGTGCAAGAGATGATCGACATCTGCGATTTCGCCGTCGGCCTGTCCCGCCAGCTTTACGGCCTGACCATCGCGTCGGAGCGCCCCGGCCATCACATGCGTGAGACCTGGCACCCGCTGGGCGTGGTCGGCGTAATCAGCGCCTTCAACTTCCCTGTTGCAGTCTGGGCCTGGAACACGACGTTGGCCCTGGTCTGCGGCAACCCGGTGATCTGGAAGCCTTCGGAAAAGACTCCGCTGACCGCCCTGGCGTGCCAGGCCTTGTTCGAGCGCGTACTGAAGAACTTCAGCGACGCGCCACCGTACCTGAGCCAGGTGATCATCGGCGGTCGCGATGCCGGCGAAGCCTTGGTGGACGACCCGCGCGTGGCGTTGATCAGCGCCACCGGCAGCACCCGCATGGGGCGTGAAGTGGCGCCAAAAGTCGCGGCGCGCTTCGCCCGCAGCATTCTCGAATTGGGCGGTAACAACGCCATGATTCTGGCCCCGAGCGCCGACCTGGACATGGCGGTGCGCGCGATCCTGTTCAGCGCCGTCGGCACCGCCGGCCAGCGCTGCACCACCTTGCGCCGGCTGATCGCCCATGAGTCGGTGAAGGAAGAAATCGTCACCCGGCTCAAGGCTGCCTACTCGAAAGTGCGCATCGGTCATCCGTTGGAAGGCAATCTGGTGGGCCCGCTGATCGACAAGCAAAGCTTCGAGAACATGCAGGACGCACTGGAGCAGGCCCTGAGCGAAGGCGGGCGGGTGTTTGGCGGCAAGCGCCAGCTCGAAGACCAGTTCCCGAATGCCTATTACGTTTCGCCCGCCATCGTCGAGATGCCGGAGCAAAGCGACGTGGTGCGCCATGAAACGTTCGCACCGATCCTTTATGTGGTCGGCTACAAGGATTTCGCTGAAGCGCTGGACTTGAACAACTCCGTGCCCCAGGGCCTGTCCTCCTGCATTTTCACCACCGACGTGCGTGAAGCCGAGCAATTCATGTCGGCGGTGGGCAGCGACTGCGGCATCGCCAACGTCAACATCGGCCCGAGCGGCGCGGAAATCGGCGGCGCCTTCGGTGGCGAAAAGGAAACCGGCGGCGGTCGCGAATCCGGCTCCGATGCATGGCGCGCCTACATGCGCCGTCAGACAAACACCGTGAATTACTCGCTGGAGTTGCCGTTGGCGCAGGGGATTACGTTCGACTGAGAACCGGTCAAGTGTCCCTGTGGGAGCGAGTCTGCTCGCGATAGCGGTGTGCCAATCACTTCTGATGTGACTGATTCGCCGCCATCGCGAGCAGGCTCGCTCCTACATTGAATTGTGTGTTTGTTGGGTTTCTGTTGGAGTCTGGCAATGCCGTTACGCGAAGAATGTCTGTGGGAAAAACTGACGCCGCAAAGGCCTGAAAACACTGCGCTCATTGGCGAGATCACGGTGGACGTCTGCGTCATCGGCGCAGGTTTTACCGGCCTGTCGGCGGCGGTGCATTTGCTGGAGCAAGGCAAGCGTGTCGCGGTGCTTGAAGCTCATCGGGCCGGGCATGGCGGATCGGGGCGTAACGTTGGGCTGGTGAATGCCGGTCTGTGGATTCCACCGGACGAGATCGAGGCTGGGTTTGGCGCGGCAGTGGGCAGCCAGCTCAACCGTATGCTGGGCGCCGCGCCGGCGTTGGTATTCAGTCTTGTCGACAAGTACGCCATCGATTGCCAGCTGCGCCGCGAAGGTACCTTGCACATGGCCCATAACGCCCGGGGCGAGGCGGACCTGCGCAGCCGCGAAGAACAATGGAAGCGCCGTGGCGCGCCGGTTGAGCTGCTCACCGGCCAAGCCTGTGTCGATGCCACCGGCACCGACAAGATCGCCGCGGCGTTGCTCGATCGCCGGGCCGGCACGCTCAATCCGATGGCCTATGCCAGTGGATTGGCCAAAGCCGCCAAGGATCTTGGCGCCCAGATGTTCGACCATTCGCCGGTGACGCGGTTGGAGCGCCAAGGCCAGCGTTGGTCGGTTCAGACCGCCCAGGGCTCGGTGCTGGCCGAGCAAGTCGTGATCGCCTCCAACGCCTATACCGAGGGCGACTGGACCGAATTGCGGCGCAATTTTTTCCCCGGTTATTACTACCAGGTGGCCTCGGTCCCGCTGGACGACGAGGCGGCCCGACGCATCCTGCCGGGCGGGCAGGGCTCTTGGGATACCCGCCAGGTGTTGAGCAGCATCCGCCGGGACAAGGACGGTCGCCTGCTGCTGGGCAGCCTGGGCAACGGTAACCGCAAGCCAGCCTGGTTCCTCAAGGCCTGGGCTGACCGAGTGCAGCAGCACTATTTCCCTTACCTGAAGCCGGTGGAATGGGAATGCACCTGGACCGGTTGCATCGCTTTCACGCCTGATCATTTGATGCGTCTGTTCGAACCGGCCCCCGGCCTGGTGGCAGTGACCGGTTACAACGGACGGGGCGTGACCACCGGCACTGTCGTGGGCAAGGCATTTGCCGATTACCTGTGCCACGGCGATGCCAAGGCGCTGCCGATCCCCTTCGCGCCGATGCAGCCTTTGGCGGGTGTCGGCCTGCGCAGCTGTCTGTATGAAGCGGGCTTTTCGCTGTACCACGCGGGCCAGTGCTTGCGCATCGTCATCTGATTGTTGAAAAGTGTTTCGGATGGCGGCGTTTTTTAGTTGAACGTCTAGCCTGTTATGGTGCGGGTTGTAGCAGCCGCGCACCGACAGTGTGCAGTTCGGTGACGTAGGTTGTTACACAGTGGTTGCACGCCGTTTCATGCGGCGGTTGCAATGATGGCTCATGGAGGGTTTTACCTACTTTTAAATCAGGTTGCACCTCGTGCGGTTTAGACGGTTGCACGCCCTGTGAAAAAGGGCCCGAAACAGTCGAAATAACAATAAAGCAGCGACTTTTTTAAGAATAAAAAACCGATGGCACGGCCCTTGCTCTGAGCTTTTCAGTGAAGTGAAGTCGCAGTGCCAACTAAAAAAAACCTTGGAGCACCACCTCATGTCCCAGACGTTTTACAAGAAAGGCTTTCTGGCCCTCGCAGTGGCAACTGCGCTGGGTGTTTCTGCGTTTGCTCAAGCTGATGTGAAATTCGGTGTGGCGGGGCCGATGACCGGTGCCAACGCTGCGTTTGGCGAGCAATACATGAAAGGTGCGCAGGCAGCGGCCGATGTCATCAACAAAGCGGGTGGCGTCAACGGCGAGAAAATCGTACTGGTAGCCGGCGACGACGCCTGCGAACCCAAGCAAGCCGTGGCCGTGGCCAACCGTCTGGTTGACCAGGACAAGGTCATCGGTGTGGTCGGGCACTTCTGCTCGTCCAACACCATCCCGGCTTCCGAGGTCTATGACGAAGCCGGCGTCATCGCCATGACCCCCGGTTCGACCAACCCGGCCGTGACCGAGCGTGGCCTGAGCGCGATGTTCCGCATGTGCGGTCGTGACGACCAGCAAGGCATCGTGGCCGGCGACTACATCGTCGATGTCCTCAAGGGCAAGAAAGTCGTCGTGCTGCACGACAAGGACACCTACGGCCAAGGCCTGGCGGATGCCACCAAGGCACAACTGGCCAAGCGTGGTGTGACCCCGGTGTTGTACGAAGGCCTGACCCGTGGTGAAAAAGACTTCAGCGCCGTGGTCACCAAGATCCGTTCGGCCGGTGCCGACGTGGTCTACTTCGGCGGCCTGCACCCGGAAGCCGGCCCGCTGGTTCGCCAGTTGCGCGAGCAAGGCCTCAAGGACGTGAAATTCATGTCCGATGACGGCATCGTCACCGACGAACTGGTCACCACCGCTGGCGGCGCGCAATACGTCGATGGCGTGTACATGACCTTTGGCGCCGACCCACGCCTGCTGCCCGACAGCAAGGCCGTAGTAGACGCTTTCCGTGCCCAGGGCGTCGAGCCTGAAGGCTACACGTTGTACGCCTATGCGTCGGTCCAGGCCTTGGCCGCCGGCTTCAACGGCGCCAAGTCCAACAAGGGCGAAGACGCTGCCAAGTGGCTGAAAGCCAACCCGGTGAAAACCGTCATGGGCGAAAAAACCTGGGATTCCAAGGGTGACCTGAAAGTCTCCGACTACGTGGTCTACCAGTGGGACAAGGATGGCAAATACCACCAGTTGGAAAAACAGAAGTAATTTGAAGGGATGACTAGCCTGTGGCGAGGGAGCTTGCTCCCGCTGGGGCGCGTAGCGGCCCCAAAAAGGGGACTGCTGCGCAGTCCAGCGGGAGCAAGCTCCCTCGCCACGGAGACTGTGCTCACCCTGTCCTGATTGGCATTAGCCAACGGCCCGTCTGTTTTTTTCTACGAGCCGCACATTTTTGGGCGCTGGGCTTCGAACCCGTCGTCGCGTCCCCGGGATGTGCTGTCTCACTGCGTGAGATTGCGTTATGGATGGTATTTTCCTGCAGCAACTGATCAATGGCCTGACCCTCGGGTCGGTCTATGGTCTGATCGCCATCGGCTACACAATGGTCTACGGCATCATCGGCATGATCAACTTCGCCCACGGCGAGGTTTACATGATTTCCGCTTACCTCGCGGCAATCAGTCTGGCTCTGCTGGCTTACTTCGGTATCGAATCCTTTCCGCTGATGATCCTTGGCACCCTTGTGTTCACGGTCGTGGTCACCGGGGTCTACGGCTGGGTCATCGAACGCGTCGCCTACAAACCCCTGCGCAACTCGACCCGGCTGGCACCGCTGATCAGTGCCATCGGCATTTCGCTGATCCTGCAAAACTACGCACAGATCAGCCAGGGCGCCCGCCAACAGGGTGTTCCGACACTGCTTGAAGGCGCCATGCGCGTCGACATCGGTACCGGTTTCGTGCAGCTCACCTACACCAAGATCTTCATTCTGATCGCCGCGTTCGCCGGCATGGCGCTGCTGACCTACATCATCAAGTACACCAAGCTCGGACGCATGTGCCGCGCCACCCAGCAAGACCGCAAGATGGCCTCGATCCTGGGGATCAACACCGACCGGGTGATTTCCTACGTGTTCATCATCGGTGCAGCCATGGCGGCCCTGGCCGGTGTGCTGATCACCATGAACTACGGCACCTTCGACTTCTATGCCGGCTTCATCATCGGCATCAAGGCGTTCACCGCGGCGGTACTCGGCGGCATCGGCTCCCTGCCTGGGGCGATGCTCGGCGGGATCATCCTCGGGATTTCCGAGTCGCTGTTCTCCGGTCTGATCAACTCCGACTACAAAGACGTGTTCAGTTTCTCGCTGCTGGTGCTGATTCTGATCTTCCGTCCCCAAGGCCTGTTGGGTCGCCCACTCGTGGCGAAGGTGTAAGTATGTCTGCTGCCAATAAACCGCTTGATATCAAACAGAGCGTCATCGACGCGATCCTGGCCGGCCTGATCTCGCTGATTGTGTTCGGGCCGATCGTCGGCGTGGTGCTCGATGGCTACAGTTTCAACCTGCAGCCGGCCCGCGTCGGCTGGCTGGTGGCGATCGTGATGGTCGGGCGCTTTGCCCTGAGCCTGTTTCTGCAAACCCCCAAGGGACTCAAGATTCTCCAGGGTTTCGAGAGCACCGGCTCCGGCGTGCATGTGCTGCCTCCGGACTACAAGTCGCGCCTGCGCTGGATCATCCCGGCGCTGATCGTGATCGCCATCGTGTTTCCATTTTTCGCCAACAAGTACGTGCTGACGGTGGTCATCCTCGGGCTGATCTACGTGCTGTTGGGCCTGGGCCTGAACATCGTGGTCGGCCTGGCCGGGCTGCTCGACCTGGGTTATGTGGCGTTCTACGCCATCGGTGCCTATGGGCTGGCGCTGGGCTACCAATACCTGGGGCTGGGTTTCTGGACCGTGTTGCCGCTGGCCGCCATCGCAGCGGCGATGGCGGGGTGCATATTGGGCTTCCCGGTGTTGCGAATGCACGGCGACTACCTGGCCATCGTGACCCTGGGGTTTGGCGAAATCATCCGGTTGGTGCTCAACAACTGGCTGTCGTTCACTGGCGGACCGAATGGCATGCCGGTGCCTTCCCCGACCTTCATGGGCCTGGAATTTGGCAGGCGAGCGAAGGACGGTGGGGTGCCGTTCCATGAGTTCTTCGGCATCGCCTACAACCCCAACGTCAAATTCCTGTTCATATACATCGTGCTGTTCATCACCGTCCTGTTGGTGCTGTATATCAAGCATCGCCTGACCCGCATGCCGGTCGGTCGCGCCTGGGAAGCCTTGCGCGAAGATGAAATTGCCTGCCGCTCCATGGGCCTGAACCATGTGCTGGTCAAGCTCTCGGCCTTCACCATCGGTGCCTCCACCGCGGGCCTGGCGGGTGTGTTTTTCGCCAGCTATCAGGGCTTCGTCAACCCATCCTCGTTCACCTTCTTCGAGTCGGCGCTGATTCTGGCCATCGTCGTTCTGGGTGGCATGGGATCGACGGTGGGTGTGGTGATCGCAGCATTCGTGCTCACCGTGGCACCGGAGCTTCTGCGCAGTTTCTCTGAATACCGGGTGCTGCTGTTCGGCGTGTTGATGGTGCTGATGATGATCTGGCGCCCGCGCGGCCTGATTCGTATCAGCCGTACCGGCGTGACGCCGCGCAAGGGGGTAGCGCCATGAGCGAAGTCGTACTCAAAGTCGAAAACCTGATGATGCAGTTTGGTGGCATCAAAGCCCTCAGCGACGTGAGCCTGCAGGTCGAGCGCAACTCGATCTTCGCCCTGATCGGCCCCAACGGCGCGGGCAAGACCACCGTGTTCAACTGCCTGACCGGCTTCTACAAGGCCTCGGGCGGCAAGATCGAACTCAACGTACGCGGCGAACAGACCAACGTGATCAAGCTGTTGGGCGAAGCGTTTCGTCCTACTGATTTTGTCTCGCCGAAATCCTTCGCCAGCCGGCTGTACTACAAGATGTTCGGCGGCACCCACCTGGTGAACCGCGCCGGCCTGGCGCGCACCTTCCAGAACATTCGCCTGTTCAAGGAAATGTCGGTACTGGAAAACCTGCTGGTGGCCCAGCACATGTGGGTCAACCGCAGCCTGATCGCGGGCATCCTCAACACCAAGGGCTATCGCAAAGCTGAAAGCGACGCCCTGGACCATGCCTTCTATTGGCTGGAAGTGGTGGACCTGGTGGATTGCGCCAACCGCCTGGCCGGCGAGCTTTCCTACGGCCAGCAGCGCCGCCTGGAAATCGCCCGGGCCATGTGCACGCGTCCGCAGATCATCTGCCTCGACGAACCCGCCGCCGGCCTCAACCCCCAGGAAACCGAAGCGCTGAGCGCAATGATTCGGCTGCTGCGCGACGAGCATGATTTGACCGTGGTGCTGATCGAACACGACATGGGCATGGTGATGAGTATTTCCGACCACATCGTGGTGCTGGACCACGGCAACGTGATCGCCGAGGGTGGTCCCGAGGCGATTCGCAACGATCCGAAGGTGATCGCGGCCTACCTGGGTGCCGATGAAGAGGAACTGGTATGACTGGACCTATCCTCGAACTCAAGGAATTGGATGTGTTCTACGGGCCGATCCAGGCCCTGAAGAAAGTCTCGATGCACATTGGCGAAGGCGAGACCGTGAGCCTGATCGGCTCCAACGGTGCCGGCAAGTCCACGCTGTTGATGTCGATCTTCGGCCAGCCCCGCGCGGCGGGCGGGCAGATCATCTACCAGGGCGTGGACATCACCCACAAGTCCTCCCACTACATCGCCTCCAACGGCATCGCCCAGTCGCCGGAAGGGCGGCGGGTTTTCCCCGACATGACGGTCGAGGAAAACCTGCTGATGGGCACCATTCCCATCGGTGACAAATACGCCAGCGAAGACATGCAACGCATGTTCGAGCTGTTCCCGCGGCTCAAGGAGCGCCGCAACCAGCGGGCCATGACCATGTCCGGCGGCGAGCAGCAAATGCTCGCCATCGCCCGGGCATTGATGAGCCGCCCGAAGTTGTTGCTGCTCGATGAGCCGAGCCTGGGGTTGGCGCCGATCGTGGTGAAACAGATCTTCGCCACCCTGCGTGAATTGGCTTCCACCGGGATGACTATTTTCCTGGTGGAACAGAACGCCAACCACGCCCTCAGGCTGTCGGACCGGGCTTACGTGATGGTCAATGGTGAAATCCGCCTGACCGGCACCGGCAAGGAACTGCTCGCCAACGAAGAGGTGCGCAACGCATACCTGGGCGGGCATTGAGGCGGTTGAAGCAATGAAAAAAACCGGCGAGTGAATCGCCGGTTTTTTATTTCCCCAATTCACCTTCGGCCTCTGTGGGAACGAGCCTGCTCGCGAAAGCGGTGGATCAGCTGACATCCACTTATCTGACACGCCGCCATCGCGAGCAGGCTCGCTCCCACAGGGGGAATTTGTATGGTTTCAGGAATTGTGGACAACAATCCTGAGGCCCTGCGAAACCGCGACATAAAGTCGCCGCAAACAGTTGTTTTGTCACGGTTTTGACTTGTCCCCGTTTGCTGTGGAACTGGCTGTGGGTAACGTGGGAGTAGCTGGCTGAAAGCCTTTGAATACGTGGCCTTCAGGGCTGTGATCGTTTTTTGATCAGGCGTTTTTGGTCAAGCGGCACCGGCTGTTGTCAACAGTTTTCTGAGCATTGGAATGGGCCCGGAAGTCTATGGGTAATCCTGTGGATAAGTCTGTGATTAAACTCTGGAAAGACCGCGCTGAGGGCCGTGGTTACTGGCTTGGAGCCATCGCCTCTTGCGCGCTGGCTTATAGCAGATAACTTGCGTTGCACAACCTGAGTTGCAGGGTCAAGCGAAAAAATTTTCCAAATACCCCGCAAAGCCTTATGCACAGCGGCCTGTGGGGTTTGCACTTGCCCCCGATTACTGTGGACGTGCCTGTGGATAAGGTGCGGGCAACCGGCTGCGGGCCTTGCTGGGCAAGGCCTGGCGTGGGTTGGTTGTTTTATGAGCAGCTGCGGTCAAAAGCGCATGTGCAAGTCTTGCTCCTATCGTGCAAGGCCGGGCATGCTGTGGGCCGATTTCCATTCAATGGCTTTAGAAGTTCAAACAAGGAGAACACGATGTCTGACACCCTGTTTATCACCGGCGCGACATCCGGTTTTGGTGAAGCCTGTGCCCGTCGTTTTGCCGAGGCCGGCTGGAAACTGGTGCTGACCGGTCGTCGTGAAGAACGCCTCAATGCCCTCTGCGCCGAGCTGTCGAAGCAGACCGAAGTCCATGGCCTGGTCCTGGACGTGCGCGATCGCAAGGCCATGGAAGAGGCCATCGCCAACTTGCCGCCGTCCTTCGCCACGTTGCGCGGGCTGATCAACAACGCCGGCCTGGCCTTGGGCGTCGACCCGGCGCCCAAGTGCGACCTCGATGACTGGGATACCATGGTCGACACCAATGTCAAAGGGCTGATCTACAGCACCCGCCTGCTGTTGCCGCGCCTGATCGCCCACGGCCGTGGCGCCGGGATCGTCAACCTGGGTTCCATTGCCGGCAATTACCCGTATCCGGGCAGCCATGTGTATGGCGCAAGCAAGGCGTTCGTCAAACAGTTCTCCCTGAACCTGCGTTGCGACCTGCAAGGCACGGGCGTGCGAGTGAGCAACATCGAGCCGGGCCTGTGCGAGAGCGAGTTCTCGCTGGTGCGCTTTGGTGGCGACCAGGCGCGCTACGACGCGACCTACGCCGGCGCCGAGCCGATCCAGCCGCAGGACATCGCCGACACCATTTTCTGGGTGCTCAACACTCCGGCGCACATCAACATCAACAGCCTCGAACTGATGCCGGTGAGCCAGACCTGGGCCGGGTTCGCCATCGAACGCAACAAGGCCTGACCGCTGGCCTTATTGAGCTGGAATTGATGAGCTGGAATTGATGAGCTGTTGTGGCGAGGGTGCAAGCTCCCTCGCCACGAAAAGTGTTACGCCAGGTAGTCGGCCAGACCGCGGTAGCAGGTCAGAAGATGATAAGGGGTGGTCGAAGGCATGTCCCGGCGGCTGACGATGCCGTCGGCGTCAAGACATTCATTCCAGCCCCGGGGATGCAGGAAATGCTGCTGCAGCGCTTGCAGTTGACGCAGCAAGGCATTGTCGCTTCCCGGGCGCAACGTCAATGCCCGCAGGTATTCCGCTTGGGCCCAGATGCGTTGAGTGGCGTCGCGTGGGGTCGATTGCGGCGCCAGGCTCAGCATCGCGCGTACCGCGCTGGAGTCCGGATCGACACCTTGTCGCTCGGTAAAACCAAAGCTGTGCTCCAGCGCCGTGTGCAGCTTGCCACCACGCAACAAGGGCGATGAGGCCAGCAGGAAATACCATTCGAATTGATGGCCTGGCTCGAACCAGTTATCCACAGCCTTGAGTGGTTTCTCCATCATGACCTTCTGTTCCGGGTCCACGAAGTGCCGGTACATCCCATCGCAAAGGCTCAGCAACGCCTGGCGCACGGTGGCATCGTCGCGAACCGAGAGGGTTGCCAGGAACGCTTCGGCCAGGTGCATCAGCGGATTCTGCAACGGGCCGGATTGGCAGGTCGACCAGTCACGCCCCAGGCTGGCTTCGTAGAGACCGTCTCCGGTGGAGAAGCGTCGGCTGATCACTTCCAGCGCGGCATTCAACGTCGATTCCACCAACGGCTCGCGAACCTTGCCCCAGTAATGGGCGCAGGCGAACAGGATAAACGCGTGGGTATAAAGGTCTTTGCCCGTGTCCAGCGGCGCGCCCTGCGGGTCGATGCTGTAGAACCAGCCGCCATGTTCGGCGTCGTGGAAATGCCGCTGCAATGAGCGGAACAACGCGGCGGCGCGCTCCTCGGCCTGCGGCACCTCACCGATCAGGCTGGCGAACACATACAGCTGCCGCGCACAGGCCATGGCCCGGTAACGCTGGGGCGGCAGCGGCTGGTGCTGGCTGTCGAGGGATTCATAGGGCAACGCCAGTTCGGCATTCCAGCCCGGGCCCTGCCACATCGGCACGATCACGTCGTGAAAATGCTGGCGCACCGTGGCGAACAGGGCGGTCAATTCAGGCTGGGGAGCGGGGCGGGAAGCATCAGGCATTGGCGGACGTCGTCACGGCGGGGGCGAATGCGCGACATGGTAGCAGAGTGACCGACTCCAGAGAGATGACGCCTGTAAGTCCGTCATCGCAAGCAAGCTCGCTCCCGCAGGGCGGGGCGTACACCGATCAAAGCGGGGGAGCGAGCTTGCTCGCGATGAGGGCCGGCTGGGCGCTAGAGAATCAACCCGCCAACAGCCAAACCCCGGCCGCCGCCGAAGCCGCCCCAGCCAACCGCACCAATGGCGCCGCCGCTCGCGGCAACACCCGCACCAGCGTAAAACCTGCGCCGTGCAACGCCGCTGTCGCTGCGACAAAGCCTACGGCGTAAGCCCAGGGGCTGGACATGTCCGGCAGCTCCAAGCCATGGGCCACGCCATGGAACAGCGCAAACACCGCAGTCGCAGCGACAGCCAGGCCCAGCGGTGGACGCACGGCCAGTGCCACCGCCAGGCCCAGGGCGAGTACCGAGGCGGCGATCCCGCTTTCCAGCGCCGGAAGGTGCAGGCCTTCAAAACCCAGCACGCCGCCAAGCAGCATTGCGCCGACGAAGGTACACGGCAGTGCCCAGCGCGCAGCGCCTTGTTGTTGTGCGGCCCACAAACCGACCGCGAGCATCGCCAGCAAATGATCGAGCCCGCCGATCGGGTGGCCCAGCCCGGCGATCAGGCCATTATCGCCGTGGCCGGGGTGGGCGAAGGCCAGCGCCGGGGTCAATAGCAGGGCGAGGGCGCCGCAGATACGTTTGCATGTCATGGAGAAGCTTCCTTGTTGGAATGGGAAAGATCACGCGGCCGTCAACAGGCCTTGGCGCTCGATGAAGGCGATGATGTCGTCCAGGCCCTGGCCGGTCTTCTGGTTGCTGAAGACGAACGGCTTGCCGTTGCGCATCCGCTGGGTATCGCTGTTCATCATTTCCAGGGACGCGCCGACCAGTGGCGCCAGGTCGATTTTGTTGATCACCAGCAAATCGGACTTGCAGATACCCGGCCCGCCTTTGCGCGGCAGCTTGTCGCCCGCCGAAACGTCGATGACGTAGATGGTCAGGTCTGACAGTTCGGGGCTGAAGGTAGCCGACAGGTTGTCACCGCCGGACTCCACCAGGATCAGGTCCAGGCCTGGGAAACGCCGGTTCAACTGGTCCACTGCTTCCAGATTGATCGACGCGTCTTCACGGATCGCCGTGTGTGGGCAGCCGCCGGTTTCGACGCCAATGATCCGTTCCGGCGCCAGGGCTTCGTTGCGCACCAGAAAGTCGGCGTCCTCGCGGGTATAGATGTCGTTGGTGACCACCGCGAGGTTGTAGCGCTCGCGCAGGGCCAGGCACAGGGCAAGCGTGAGCGCGGTCTTGCCGGAGCCCACCGGGCCGCCGATACCCACGCGCAGAGGTTGTGTGTTCATGTGTGTCTCCTAGGAACGAAACAGGCGGCTGTACTGGCGCTCATGAGCCATGCACGCCAGGGACAGGCCAAAAGCGGCGCTGCCGTAATGATCGGGATCGATGTTCGAGGCGATGTGCTGGGCTTGTTGCAGCACCGGCAGCAACTCGCTCGTCAGGCGCTGGGCGGCTTGTTGACCCAGGGGCAGGGTTTTCATCAGCACCGCCAATTGGTTTTCCAGCCAGCTCCACAACCACGCGGCGAGGGCGTCCTGCGGGCCGATGTTCCAGGCGCGCGCCGCCAAGGCCCAGCCCAGCGCCAGGTGGGGTTCGCCGCGCTGCTGCAGAAAGTCGCGGGCCGCACTGTCGAGTTCCGGCAGGCCGGCGAGCAGCTGCTGCAACGAGTAACCCATCTGCCGGCTTTCCTGAAACAGCTCGCGGGTTTCCCGGCTGGCGCGGTGTTGCTCGCAAAGTTGCCGCAGCCCGTCCCAATCGTCAGCCGCGGCGGCTGTGCAATGAGCCAGCAGCAGAGGCGCTTCGAAGCGCGCCAGGTTCAGCAGCATTTGGTCGCTGAGCCATTGGCGTGCGTCGTCGGGCGTCCGAACCTGGCCGTTATCCACCGCCATTTCCAATCCCTGGGAATAGCTGTAGCCGCCAATCGGCAGTTGCGGACTGGCCAGGCGCAGCAGCGCCCAGGCCGGGTTCATGTGCGCACACCAAACTGGTGCAGGCGCGGCGCGTAGTTGAAATCTTCATCGCCGTGCCGGGAATGATGGTGGCCGCCGCCGTAGGCGCCGTGTTCTGGCTGGAATGGGGCTTCGATGGATTCGGCGCTGGCGCCCAACTGTTCGAGCATCGCCTTGAGCACGTAGTCGTCCAGCAAGCGCAGCCAGCCATCGCCTACTTGCAGGGCCACGTGGCGATTACCCAAGTGGTAGGCCGCGCGGGTCAACTCGAACGCATTGGCGCAGGTGACATGCAGCAACTGCTCGGGACGCGCGCAGACACGCACGATGCGCCCGTCCTCGGCCTGCAGGCATTCGCCGTCGTACAGCGGTGGCTGGCCTCGTTCGAGGAACAGCCCCACGTCCTCGCCTTCGGCACTGAAACAGCGCAGGCGGCTTTTGCTGCGTGCGTCGAAGGTCAGGTGCAACTCGGCGTCCCAGCCTGGTTGTGTGTCGATTCTGCGGTGAATCACCAGCATCGGAGTGCTTCCAGCAATGAACATTGCTGTGTTTAGAGCAAGGGGCTTGCCAATCGAAGATGGTGTAGGAAATACCTGGGGATGGCGTTTCAGGATGGGGCGGATTGCGTGCCGTTATGGTGCGCTTGGTGGTGTTGCGCACCATCTTGTAGCTTGCACGGCGCACTGTGGAAGCGAGCTTGCTCGCGATAGCGGTAGACCAGCCGACATCAGAGTTGCCTGACCTGCCCCCCATCGCGAGCAAGCTACGCTCCCACACGAAAGCGCTGCCTAGTTCAAGCCTGACAGTGCCTTTCTGGCCATATGATTTGCTGACCTTCGCGATCAGAGTTGAATCACAAGGCACAGGTCGAGCTATGGAACAGGAAGACTAAGCGAGACCAAACTTAACGAGCATGGCAAGAGCAATCATTACCGATAGAAGTGCGATAACACACCACTGCAGTGCTACTAGCTTGCGCTTAAGGCTCGCGGGAAAACTATTTATGTCTTCGACATTAAGTCCGCCTCTTTTGAGGTAGAAATTGGGAAAGGTGATGAGTCCGGAAATACCGCCTACCAGCATCAATTTTCCCCAAGGACCACCATGGCGCAGTGATGCGATCGTCATGACGGCTGAACAATTTTTCAAGTGATCCAATATTAGGTCCATTTTTTTGTAAGCCAAGTACAGACACATTCCAATCCAAATGAAAATTCCTCCCAAATCAATTATCCCGACGACCATAAATAATTTTTCAGAGACGCTCACAGTCATTGGGCAGCCTCATAGATAAGTTCGCCTGTTTTTTCACCCAGTATTCCTCCAAGGACACCCCCGGCAAGCGACCCCGTTCCGACCACCAGAAGACCGCACCCCACCATTGCCAACCCTCCTGTCGGCACACTTAACCCGATACAGATCGCTCCAACCACAGGCCCAGTCAGGGCGGCGCCTGCTGCTACACCACCTGCCACGCCACCAGCGAAGCTGCCAGTCTCAGCGAACTTAACTTTCTTACAAGCCTGCGCACTATCTGCCGTGCAAACATCCTGGACCTTCATATACGAAGCTCCACCACCAATAATCGGGCCAACCCACCCCCCGTACTTGATGATTTTGGCCGCTTTGGAGACACCCTCAATATGTGTCGCATAACCTGGAATCTGAGCTGCGCCACCAGCCTTGGTCCAACGGTGGACCAAACTGCGACTGGAGATGCCCAAGGCGCTTTTCAAGTTTGGATGATCTGGAAGCCCGGTGCCCTTTCGCGTCAGGGTGGTCAGATGAGTGTCGAGCCTAGAGAGCAGTTGTTTGCGCTCTGCAAAAAAATCCGACGACCGTAAGTGCCCATCGCGCCGGAAAGTACGTTGATGCAACGCCTCGATATCCCGCAGAACGGTTTTAACGTCCTCCAGATTTTTGGCGAAGATGGCCTCGCCAACACCGATGGCAGTCGAGCCTTGGGCGAAGAAGGTCTCGATTTCATCTCGATGCCGGGCCATGAAGTCGGCCTCGTCCGCGCTTAGCGGCTCAAGGGCATCGTTGATCCATATTGCTGTTTCCATCAACAGCGCCTCTTCGCGGGTGCATTGATGATTGTTCGGATCGCTCAGCACGATCATCGAACCGGCCTTGACCACATCGCGATAAGGATTGAGCGCGCGGAATTTGCGCATCACCGCCGGGTCGGGTGATTGGAACAGCGTCGCCTCCAGCGCTTCGCGGGTCACGCTTCTGGGCACAACGTAGAAGCCCGGTTCCAGGGGTTCTACACGGGTGGATGTGCGGGGCGGCGGGCTGATTGACGGGGCGAGAAACGATTGGCGTGAAGCACTTGGTGCGTGGGTCGCGGTCGCGGACTGTGGAGCCGGCTGAGCGGCTCGGTTGGCTTGCGGTGCGGAATTCGCACCTTCATAAGTGGCCCAGGATACCGAGGGGATCAGTTGCGCTTTGCAGGGGCAGGTACTGTGACTATCCAACGTGCCGGCCATTCGCTTGCCATGGCTGACCATGTGCGCTATGCCGCCCCTGATCTGATATATTTTTGCGTCCTTTCCACACGAAACCCGGTCCCCTTCGCGGGCGTGCAGCAGGCCGAACATATTGACCCTGCCATCGCCATCCAGCACTTCACCACCACACGTGGTCTTGTCGCCCCGGCCAATGAAATAGCCCCTGTTCATTGGGTGTTCCCCTTCATTTCATTCCGGCGCGCAAGGCGGCCCACGACTGGTCGTACCGTGGGCAAAAAATCTTCTGCGTTCATTTTCATGGCTCCTATACCAGTCCGTCTTACGCAAGGGCGCGTTGACAGTTCTCGGAAGCGATGAATAAGACGATGAGCCGCTGATTGAGCGCAATTCCGGCGCGGGTGGCATTTGCAGCGAATAGGAAAGTTCGCAGGCTCGGATGCGCCTTTTCCTACATCGCGGAACATCTGTCCCGTGGTTTTTCGGGAGGCGGTGTGTCAGGTAAGCAACCAGGGGACCGAGACTCCGCCATCGCGAACAAGCGCCTTCCCACTAAGGAAACATCAGGCGCTATTCGGTACTGCCCAATCCACGCCAATGCTTGAGGCCAATGAAGATGAACCGCAGTTGCTGGGTAATCTTCGCCTGGGGCGTGAGGTGCTCGGGCAGGGCTTCGGCGGGCGGGTCGATGATGTCCGGCAAGGTGGCGAAGACACTCTTGACGATGAGATCGGCCATCACGTTGAGCCCGGCGAGGTCCAGGTGCTGGAGTTTCGGCATCAGCGCCAGGTCGGCGGCCAGGTCCGAGCTGATGTCTTCACGCAGCCTCGCGATGGCTTGTCGGACCGGCTGCGATCCACCGTATTGCTCGCGAGCCAGGAACAGGAACTGGGATCGGTTGGCATGAACCACGTCGAGAAAAATCCGCACTGACGCGTCGATGATGCCGCCCATGACGAACTCGTTGTGACGTACCAGTCGTATGGTTTCGCGAAAGGTCTGGCCGACTTCGCTGACGAGCGCCAGGCCCAATTGGTCCATGTCCTGGAAGTGTCGGTAGAACCCGGTCGGTACGATGCCTGCCGTCTTGGCCACTTCACGCAGGCTCAGGCTGCCGAACCCCCTGCCACACTCCATCAAGTGGCGGGCTGCGTCCATCAGGGCGTTTCGGGTCTGTTGTTTCTGTTCGGCGCGGGGCAGCATCGCAGGACTGACTTCCGAGTCATGGGAGCGACGCACTCTAGCAAATCGGCTTTGCCGTCGTCGAACGGTAGGAGGTAATCGGGGAAAACGAGGTGCTGGAAAATCAAAAGCCCGATTCAAGGAATCGGGCTTTTTTCATAACCACCATGGGCTCAGCTCACTTCGCCGCGGCGTTTGATGACGCGATCGCCGCCGTCCGCAGCAAGGAGTTGGCCTTGTGGAGTGCGACCGGAACCATCGGCAGCCAAGGTCTGGCCTTGTGGGGTGCGGTCGGAACCGTCAGCGGCCAGGGATTCGCCCAGTGGGGTGCGGTCGGAACCGTCAGCGGCCAGGGATTCGCCCAGTGGGGTGCGGTCGGAACCATCGGCAGCCAAGGTCTGGCCTTGTGGAGTACGGTCGGAGCCATCGGCAGCCAAGGTCTGGCCTTGTGGAGTACGGTCGGAACCATCGGCAGCCAAGGTCTGGCCTTGTGGTGTACGGTCCGAGCCACCTTCAACCAGGCCTTTTTCTTCCAGGCGGTCACGGCCACCTTCGGCGACGGTTTGGCTGTAGACAGAGTGGCTGTCCTTGACCTGTGGAGTGGCTTGTTCGGAAGCTGGCAGGGCGAAAGCGGTAGAGGCCAGCAGTGAAAGGGAAAGGCTCATCAGTATTTGGCGTTTCATGATCGTTGCTCCTCGGGAGGGCTGAAAAGTGGGTACGAGGGCAATGCTACTCTCGATAAGTCGATATAAAAGTTCATA
This sequence comes from Pseudomonas algeriensis, assembly GCF_048847255.1. Classification (NCBI taxonomy): domain Bacteria; kingdom Pseudomonadati; phylum Pseudomonadota; class Gammaproteobacteria; order Pseudomonadales; family Pseudomonadaceae; genus Pseudomonas; species Pseudomonas algeriensis. Next base: position 144,909 of record NZ_JBKKRK010000009.1, read on the forward strand.
AAGACAATGGTAATAATCAACAGAATTGATTGTTCCGCGCAAAGGCTCTAGAACGGGGGTTTCAGGGCGGCAGTTTTGCCCTGAAGTGGGTAGTTTGTACTCACTCGCGCCCCGCAGATGTGCGGGGGCGTAACAGGTAGCTGTCGAGTCGGTCAGGTTCGTGCGTGTTTTTTTAGTGCCGTTCGTCACCCTTGGTGGTAAACCTGTTGGCCGTTTTGCCTGTCCAACGATCATCGCAACGAGCCGGCTACAGGTTCGTGCTGCCCCAGACGTCGCGGTCCGGACGTCCATCTGCCTCAGGAGCCTTGTGCATGACGCGCACCTCAAAAATCTTCGCCTGGGGCTTTGCCTGCCTCGTTGTCCTGCTGACCGTGCTGGTGCTGTTCATCGCGTTCTTCGATTGGAACCGCATCAAGCCTGCGCTCAATGCCAAGGTTTCCGAAGAGCTGCATCGCCCATTCGCAATCAATGGCAACCTGGCGGTGATCTGGCGGCGCGAACCCGGCGAGGGCGGCTGGCGGGCATGGCTGCCATGGCCGCATGTGGTCGCCGAAGACCTGACCCTGGGCAACCCGGATTGGTCGAAGCTCCCGCAGATGGTCACGCTCAAGCGCGTCGAGTTGCGTATCTCCCCCCTGGCGTTGCTGGCGCGGCGGGTGGCCATCCCGCGTATCGACCTGACAGGCCCCGACGCCAGCCTGCAGCGCCTGGCCGATGGACGGGCCAATTGGACTTTCCAGTTCGATCCAAAGGACCCGGACGCCGAACCGTCCAGTTGGGTGGTGGACATCGGCGCCATCGGTTTTGACAAGGGGCATGTCACGCTCGACGACCAGACGCTCAAGACCCGGCTCGACGTGCTGGTCGACCCGTTGGGCAAGCCCATTCCCTTCAGTGATATCGTCGGGGAAAAAACCGCGAAAAGAACCCGGGAACAGGGCTCGTCACCACAAGACTATGCCTTTGCCTTCAAGGTCGACGGGCAATATCACGGGCAGGGTCTCAGCGGATCCGGCAAGGTCGGCGGCCTGCTGGCGTTGCAGGATGCGGCACAACCTTTTCCATTGCAGGCCCAGGCGAAGATCGCCGACACCCGCGTCGAACTGGCCGGCACCCTGACCGACCCAAAGAACCTCGGCGCCCTTGACCTGCGTTTGAAACTATCCGGCAACAGCCTGGCCAATCTTTACCCGCTGACGGGCGTGACCCTGCCGGATTCGCCACCGTATTCCACGGACGGCCGATTGATCGCCAAGCTCCACGAGCCGGACGGCGCACAGTTTCGCTACGAGGCGTTCAACGGCAAGATTGGCGACAGTGACATCCACGGCAACCTGGCCTATGTCGCCAGCCAGCCCCGGCCGAAACTCAGCGGTGCGCTGGTGTCCGACCAGTTGTTGTTCAGTGATTTGGCGCCGCTGATCGGCGCGGACTCCAATGCCGAACAAAAAGTCCGTGGCGGCGCCAGCAAACAACCGTCCGACAAGGTGTTGCCGGTGGAGGAGTTCCGCACCGAACGCTGGAGTGCGATGGACGCCGACGTGGAGTTCACCGGCAAGCGTATCGTTCACAGCGAGCAGTTGCCGTTCACCGATCTCTACACGCACCTGGTGCTCAACGACGGCCAACTGAGCCTGGAACCCCTGCGCTTTGGCGTCGCCGGTGGCCGGCTCGATGCGCAGATCCGCCTCAACGGCCACACCCAGCCCCTCGAAGGCCAGGCGAAATTGACTGCGCGGGGCTTCAAGCTCAAGCAGTTGTTCCCGGGATTCGAGCCAATGAAGACCAGTTTTGGTGAACTCAATGGCGACGCGGATATTTCCGGGCGCGGCAATTCGGTGGCGGCGTTGCTGGGCACCTCCAATGGCACCCTGAAGATGCTCATCAACGACGGCGCCATCAGCCGCGAGCTGATGGAACTGGCGGGGCTCAACGTCGGCAATTACGTGGTGGGAAAAATCTTTGGCGACAAGGAAGTGAAGATCAATTGCGCAGCGGCTGACTTCGATATCAAGACCGGCCTGGCGACCACGCGCCTGTTCGTGTTCGACACCGAGAACGCGATTATCTATATCGACGGTACGGCGAACATGGCCACCGAACAACTGGACCTGACCGTCACGCCCGAGTCCAAGGGCTGGCGGTTGATTTCCCTACGCTCGCCGCTGTACGTGCGTGGCACGTTTGCCAACCCTGCCGCCGGCGTCAAGGCCGTGCCACTGATGTTGCGCGGTGCCGGGATGGTTGCCCTGGGTGTCATCGCCGCACCGGCGGCGGGGCTGTTGGCCCTGGTCGCGCCCAGCGGTGGCGAGCCGAACCAGTGCGCGCCGTTGCTTGAACAGATGAAGGCGGGCAAGGCGCCGGTCACGGTCAAGCCTACTCGGTAGCCGAGTAGTGATGCTACCGGCCTCACCGCGAGCAGGCTCGCTCCCGCCTTCGATCGAGTTTCTTCAAAAGAAAAACGCGATCCCCTGTGGGTGCGAGCCTGCTCGCGAAAGGCGTATCAGAGATCGGCCAGGATATCGGCCATGTCATCAGCGTGCTCTTCTTCCTGGGCCAGGATGTCTTCGAAGATGCGCCGAGTGGTTGGGTCTTTTTCGCCGATGTATTGGACGATTTCCCGATAGCTGTCGATGGCGATACGTTCGGCGACCAAGTCTTCGAACACCATTTCCTTGAGCGTATTGCCTGCCACGTACTGGGCGTGGGAATGCCGGGTCAACAGGTCGGGGTTGAATTCCGGTTCGCCACCCAGTTGCACGATGCGTTCGGCGAGCCTGTCGGCGTGCTCGGATTCCTGGTTGGCGTGTTCGAGAAACTCACTCGCCGCGACACCGGCCTTCAGGCCGGTGGCCATGAAATAGTGACGCTTGTAGCGCAGTGTGCAGACCAGTTCGGTGGCCAATGCTTCGTTGAGCAGGCGGATGATTTCCTGTCGATCGGCGTTGTAGCCTTCGGTGACCGCGCCGTTCTGGACGTTCTGGCGCGCACGTTCGCGCAGGGTCGTGACGTCGGATAAGTGCATGTCGCTCATCTCGTTCTCCTGGAGGCTGATCCGGTTAGGCGTCACGCTCTGCTGGCGCGATCGCTCTAGTTCTGAGTGATGCGATCCTGGAAAAGTTTTACCGGATTTTTCAAGGCGTGCCCGGACAAGCGTGCTTCCTCCTCCACCCATTGGAAAAAAGCCCGCACGGGCGGGTGCCGCTCTCGTCCCGGCACGCAAAGCGCGCTGTAGCCGGCACCGCTGACTTGGACCTTGGGGCGATAACCCACCAGCAACCCGCTGGCGACGCTTTGCGAAGCGAGGATATTGCTCGCCAATACCAGGCCCTGGCCGGCGATGGCCGCTTGCAGGGCATAGTGCTCTTCATCGTATTCACGTATGCAAGGTTGCCGGGTCATCCAGCTTTCCCCCGCCTGGGCGCACCAGGCGTCCCAACCGTGGGCGTACAGCTTGGCGTTATGCCAGCGCACGCTGATCAGCGTCGGCGGCTGCCGGGTGGCCAGTGCGACTTGTTCCGGCGAGCCATACACGCCGAAGCTCTCTTCGAACAGGCACATGCCATAGAGGTTCGAGTAGCCGTCCAGGCTGTAGCGCACCACCAGATCGACGCTGGCGTCCTGAAGCAAGTCGATGACTTCGCAATGGGTGTCCAGGCGTACGTTGATGTTCGGATGGCGCGCGTAAAACCGCCCCAGGCGCGGCACCAGCCACAGGGCGGCAAACGCCGCCGTGGTGGATATCGTCAGGTGCGTGGTGCTGCGTTGCGGGCGCAGGCTGTCGACGCTTTGTGCAACTTCCAGCAATGCCCCGTGCAAGCTGTGGAACAGCCGCTGTCCCGCGTCGGTGAGGCGTACCCGGCGCGGCAAGCGTTCGAACAACTGCGCCCCCAGCCAGGTTTCCAGGGAGCGGATCTGGTGGGAAATCGCTGTCGGGGTGACCGCCAGCTCTTCGGCCGCCGCCTTGAAACTGAGCAGGCGTGCAGCCGCCTCGAAGGCTCGCAAGGCATTGAGGGGCAGGGTGGCAAACATTGGAAATCTCCGTATGGATGAAAACAACTCATCCGGATGAACTAACGCTCATTTGCGATCGAGGGCGACCGGGCTCCAATCTTAAAGCCACAGGCCGTTCCGATTGTAGTCGCATTAGAAGGAGTTACAGATGAGCAGCATTCTTGTCGTACAGGGTAGCCCACGCGGTGAGCGTTCCCATTCCCGACGTCTGACGGAGGCATTCATAGCGGCGTGGCAGGCCGCCAATCCACTTTGCCAATCGACTCGCCGCGAGGTGGGCCGCACCGTCATCCCTGCGGTCAACGAAGCCTTTATTGCGGCGGCGTTTTACTCCGAGCCCCAGGCGCGGCCATTGACCATGCAGGCCGACCTGGCGCTGAGCGATGCGCTGGTTGCCGAACTGCAAGCCCACGATCGCTTGGTAATCTCGGCACCCATGCACAATTTTGGCGTGCCCAGCGGCGTGAAAGCCTGGGTCGACCAGATCGTACGCATCGGCGTGACGTTCAACCACAGCCTCGACAACGGTGTTTCCCAGTACGAGCCGCTGGTGTCGGGCAAAAAGGCGCTGATCGTGACCAGCCGAGGTGATTTCGGCTTCGGCCCCGGTGGCCAATTGGAGGCCATGAACCACGCCGACACCTGGCTGCGGGCGGTGCTGGGCTTCATCGGTATCAACGACGTGACGGTGGTGGCGGCCGAAGGCGAAGAGTCGGCCGAGCACAGCTTCGCGCGTTCCTATGCCGAGGCCGAGCAGCGCTTGCTGGCGCTCGCCCGAACCTTTTGAGGACCTGGGTCTTGCCGCGATCGGGCTGAATTGCCTCGGGTGTCATAGACTGGTCATCATCGGTACTGATGCTGACCACCTCTTGATCGCAAGGATGTCGCCATGTCGCAACGCTGTGCCACTCGCTACCCCTTGGTGCTGGTCCCGGGCATGCTCGGTTTCATTCGCCTGGTGTTGTATCCGTACTGGTATGGCATCGCAGAGGCATTACGCCGGGGCGGGGCCGTGGTGATTCCCGTGAAGGTCTCGCCCTTGCATTCATCCGAGGTTCGCGGCGAGCAGCTGTTGGCCCGGATTGAGGAAGTGCTGCGGCAAACCGGCGCGCAAAAGGTCAACCTGATCGGCCACAGCCAGGGCGCCCTCACTGCCCGCTACGCCGCGGCCAAACGCCCGGACCTGGTGGCGTCGGTCTCTTCGGTGGCCGGCACCAACCACGGTTCCGAGCTAGCCGATTACCTGCAAACCCATTACCCGGCCGACAGCGCCAAGGGCCGGTTGCTCAGTGCCTTGCTGCGGCTGATCAACGCGATCATGAGCCTGCTGGACACCGGTTATCACGGGCCACGGCTGCCAGCCGACCTGAAAGCATCCCATGCTTCGCTCACCACTGCCGGGGTGGCGCTGTTCAACGAACGTTATCCACAGGGGCTGCCCCAAACCTGGGGCGGACACGGGCCGGAAGAGGTCAATGGCGTGCGTTACTACTCCTGGTCGGGGACGTTGCAGCCGGGCAAGACCGACAAGGGTCGCAACCTCTTCGATGGCACCAATCGAAGCTGCCGGTTGTTCGCCCGCACCTTCGTGCGCGAAGCCGGGCAGTGCGATGGTATGGTCGGGCGCTACAGTTCGCACCTGGGCACGGTGATCCGGGATGACTACCCGCTGGACCATTTCGACATCGTCAATCAGTCGCTGGGGCTGGTGGGCAGGGGGGCGGAGCCGATCCGGTTGTTTGTCGAGCATGCCGAGCGGTTGAAGGCGGCAGGCTTGTAGGACGAAGGGCGTCGCGCGTTATCGTTCGTTGCCGACATGCTCCAGACACTGGTAGTTCATGCTCGGGAAATCGAACAGATGAAGGTGTAACAGGCTTTGTCTACACTGCACCCCATCGCCACACCCTCGTGCGGCAACCAGGAGAAACACCATGAAGATGCTCCGTGTCCCTTTGTTGATGATGGGTTTGCTGCTGTGTTCCCAGGGGTTCGCCGCCACGGCCCAACAAACCAAGATGACCACCTGCAACGCCGACGCCACCGCCAAGGCCCTCAAGGGTGACGAACGCAAGGCCTTCATGAGCAACTGCCTCAAGGCGACCCCACAGGACCGCATGAAAAGCTGCAATGCCACTGCCACCGAGCAGGCGTTGAAGGGTGACGCTCGCAAGGCGTTCATGAGTGAGTGCCTGAAGAAAAAATAAGCGCCGGATCTTCTGAGCCCTGGGCCAAATCGGCCGATACAATCCCTAGTGCTGCCAGCGGATCGCTGGCAGACTGCCGATCCTTTCATGCCGTTTTGTCCTGGGGCTGTATGCCAACGTTTTCTCAGCGTCATGTGTTGTTGGTGATCAGTTGGGTGATCATTTTTGGTGGGCTGTTGCTGGTGTTGCCGCTGCGCCTGTTGCCGAGCCTGTTGGCCGGGTTGCTGGTGTTCGAGCTGGTCAACATGCTCACTCCGCAGTTGCAACGATTGATCGAAGGCCGGCGTGCCCGCTGGTTGGCGGTGGCATTGCTCGGCACGTTGGTGGTCAGTGTGCTGACCCTGATCTTTGCCGGCGCCTTCAGTTTCCTGCTGCACGAAGCGGAAAATCCCGGGGCCTCCCTGGACAAGTTCATGACCGTGGTCGATCGCGCCCGTGGGCAACTGCCGCCGTTCATCGATGCCTACCTGCCGGCCAGCGCCGCCGAGTTCCGGGTGGCGATCGGTGATTGGGTGAGCAAGCACTTGAGCGACCTGCAGCTGGTGGGCAAGGACGCGGCCCACATGTTCGTGACGCTGTTGATCGGCATGGTGCTCGGCGCCATCGTCGCCCTGCAGCGCATCCCCGACCTGACCAAGCGCAAGCCCCTGGCCGCTGCGCTGTTCGATCGCCTGAACCTGCTGGTCAAGGCCTTTCGCAACATCGTCTTCGCCCAGATCAAGATTTCCCTGCTCAATACGTTCTTCACCGGGATTTTCCTGGCGGTGGTGCTGCCGCTGTTCGGCATCCAGCTACCCCTGACCAAGACCCTGATCGTGATGACGTTCCTGCTGGGGCTGTTGCCGGTGATCGGCAACCTGATGTCCAACACCCTGATCACTGTGGTCGCCCTGTCATTGTCGATCTGGGTGGCGGTGGCCGCGCTGGGTTACCTGATCGTGATCCACAAGCTCGAATACTTCCTCAACGCCCGTATCGTCGGCGGACAGATCAGCGCCAAGTCGTGGGAATTGCTCATGGCGATGCTGGTGTTCGAAGCGGCATTCGGCCTGCCGGGGGTGGTGGCGGGGCCTATCTACTATGCGTATCTCAAGAGCGAGTTGAAGCAGGTGGGGATGGTTTGATCCGACCGTTGTATCGATTGATCTACCGCTTTCGCGAGCACGCTCGCGCCCACAGTTCGATCGCATTCGGTCAAACTGTGGGAGCGAGCCTGCTCGCGAAGGGGGCGCCTCGGTCCTGAATCAGGCCTGACTCCCATACCGCTTCATCGCCTCGATCGCCAATCCACTGCCGATACTGCCAAAGATATTGCCTTCCACATGCCGCGCCTGGGGAAGCATCGCCGAGACGCTGTTGCGCAGCGCCGGGATGCCGCTGGAGCCGCCGGTGAAGAACACGGTGTCAACCTGGTCCACACCGATACCGGCATCGTTGAGCAGTTGCGTGACGCTGCCGCGTACCCGCTCAAGCAAGCCGTCGATGGCCGACTCGAACAGGGCGCGGCTCAAGTCCACGCTCAGGCCCGGCTCGATCCGATCCAGGGCCACGTGGCGCTGGTCGGCGTGGGTCAGGTGAATCTTGGTTTCTTCCACTTCCATCGCCAGCCAATGCCCGGCGCGCTGTTCGATCAGCTTGAACAGCCGGTCGATGCCCGCGGTGTCTTCGATGTCGTAGCGCATGCTGCCCAGGGCCAGGGTGGATTTCTGCGAATACACCGCGTTGATCGTGTGCCAGGTCGCCAGGTTCATGTGGTGGCTGGTGGGCATGTAGGCGCCGCTTTTCATGCGGCTGCCGTAGCCGAAAAGCGGCATCAGGCCTTGCAGGCTGAGTTGCTTGTCGAAGTCGGTGCCGCCGATGTGCACGCCACCGGTCGCCAGGATGTCGGCGTGACGGTTATCGTGGGTACGACGCTCGGGCGACAGGCGCACCAGGGAGAAGTCCGACGTACCACCGCCGATGTCGACGATCAGCACCAGCTCTTCTTTCTCGATGGTCGATTCATAGTCGAAAGCCGCCGCGATGGGTTCGTACTGGAACGACACTTCCTTGAAACCGATGGCCCGTGCCACATCGACCAAGGTGTTCTCGGCTTCCTGGTCGGCCATTTCGTCGTCATCGACAAAAAACACCGGGCGGCCCAGCACCACTTCTTCGAATTCTCGACCGGCAGTGGCTTCGGCGCGTTTCTTCAACTGGCCGATGAACAGCCCCAGCAGGTCCTTGAACGGCATCGCCGTGCCCAGCACGCTGGTGTCGTGCTTGATCAGCTTGGAGCCCAGCAGGCTCTTGAGCGAACGCATCAGCCGGCCTTCGTAGCCTTCCAGGTATTCGTGCAGCGCCAGGCGACCGTACACCGGACGGCGCTCTTCCTGATTGAAAAAGACCACCGAGGGCAAGGTGATCTTGTCGTCCTCCAGCGCGATCAACGTTTCCATGCCGGGGCGCAGCCAGCCGACAGTGGAGTTGGACGTGCCGAAGTCGATGCCGCAGGCACGGGCCGGGGATGCGTTTTTCATGTCTTTCAGATTCCGGTCGAAAAAACGGCCGCGCAGTGTATGCCAGTGCGGCGCGGATTCGAAGGCCGGTTATCCGCTAATTCGCAAACACGGGCCTTGAAAGACGACGTCACACCCCCAAACTTGCTGGCATGAGCCTGGCAGCCATCGGGCGGACACAAGAACCGCCACCCGCTGCCGATAAACTTCTGATGCGCCGCCCGGTCCCAATCTTGAGGCTGGTCAACCCGCTGTCCGGTCATCCGGGCATGCCGTGCGTGGCGGTGCGACATCGATAACGGATGGTGATGCTTAAGATGGACTTCAAAGACTATTACAAGATCCTGGGTGTCGAGCCGACGGCCGACGATGCCACGATCAAGGCTGCCTATCGAAAGTTGGCGCGCAAGTACCACCCGGACGTGAGCAAAGAGAAGGACGCCGAAACCAAGTTCAAGGACGTCTCCGAAGCCTATGAGGCGTTGAAAAGCGCCGACAAGCGTGCCGAGTACGACGACCTGCGCCGTTATGGTCAGCACGGACAGCCATTCCAGGGACCGCCGGGTTGGCAGAGCCGTGGCGGTTTTGGTGGCCAGGATACGGGTGACTTCTCGGACTTCTTCAGTTCGATCTTTGGCAATCGCGGGCCGGGTTTCGGTGGCCGTCAATCGGGTCGCAGCGCCGGCCGTCGGGGGCAAGACGTGGAAATGGAATTACCGATCTTCCTGGAAGAAACCCTGTCGAACGAGTCGAAGAAGGTCAGTTTCCAGGTGCCGCAATACAACGCGGCGGGCCAGCACGTGAGCAATACCAGCAAGAGCCTGAACGTGAAGATCCCGCTGGGCGTGACCGATGGCGAGCGCATCCGCCTCAAGGGCCAGGGCGCGCCCGGCATCGGCGGTGGCGCCAATGGCGACTTGTACCTGACCATTCGTTTCGCCCCGCACCCCAAGTTCGACGTCGAAGGCCAGGACCTGATCATCACCTTGCCCCTGGCGCCGTGGGAATTGGCCCTGGGGACCGAGGTGGCGGTGCCGACCCTCACCGGCAAGATCAACCTCAAGGTGCCGGCCGGCAGCCAGAACGGCCAGCGCATGCGCGCCAAGGGCCACGGCCTGCGCAACAAGGCCGGCGAGCGCGGCTACCTGTTCGTACAGCTCAAGGCCGTGATGCCCAAGGCCAGCGATGAATCGGTCAAGGCGTTGTGGGCCGAGTTGGCGAAGAAAGCTGCGTTCGATCCTCGGGAGCACTTCTGACCGGTAACCACAGGCCTGGCAACGCACTCCGTGGCGAGGGAGCTTGCTCCCGCTGGGCTGCGAAGCAGTCCCAAAACCATTCGACACGGTGCGCCAGGAAAAACCGGTAGGCAGGTTTTACGACTGCTGCGCAGCCGAGCGGGAGCAAGCTCCCTCGCCACAAAACCGGGTTTTCCACAATCCTGGCTAGACTCGACAGTTGAAGCATTGGGAGAAGCAGACCATGAACGACCCGATCATCGAACTGAACCTGATGGAATTCTGTGAAGCCGCTGCGTTGGCGGATGTCCACGTGATTGAAATCGTCGAGCACGGCATCCTCGAGCCCCACGGCGCGGCCCCGACCGATTGGCGTTTCACCGATTACGAACTGGTCCTGGCCCGCCGGGCCGCCAAGCTGCGCCGTGAGTTGGAACTGGAATGGGAAGGTGTCGCGCTGGCGCTGGATCTGTTGGAGGAGGTCCAGCAGTTGCGATCCGAGAACCGTCGGCTGCGCCAGCAACTGGGCCGTTGGGTGGAGTAAGAACGGCAGGCGTGCTCGCTGGGTCTTGCAGAAAAAACGATAGATAGTTACCGCACTGGCCGGTGATGCACTGGGTAGGCTCGGGTTTCCACTCTCAAGGATGATCCGCATGCCAATACTTATTCCCGCCATTGCCGACCCCGGCATGACGCCGCAGCCTGAAAGTCGCGGCGTCCACTTCGACCTGCTCAAGCAGCGAGTTCCCGATTGGTACATCGGGGCCGTCATGCGGCGCCAGCAGGCGTTGAGCGACCACGACCTGAAACTCCCGGCCTGGTACCCGAAGACTTCCCACGCAACCCGGACCCGCCTCAAGGACCAGCATGCGCGCTACCGCGCCAGCCTGAACCTGATCGACAGCACCTTGGGCAGCATCGAGGACATCCGCGCCTTCGCCAAGCCGCTGCTGACCCAGGCCATACAGAAGGAATTCAAGCGAACCCTGGACGTGGAGGCGGTTTATTACGCGCGCCAGTACGGCCTCAAGACACGCAAGGACCTGGGCAGCACGCTGCTTCACCGTCTGACGGGAGAGGCCTGGGATACCTACGAGTATCGAGGCGCTTCGTTGTTGGAAACCGCACTGGCGAACTTCGAACCCGACGAAGAGCTTAAGCTCGATTGCGACGGCTGCCATGTCATCACCACCACGTCACTGTCCGCCAGTGGTACGCCTAAGCCCACGCTGGAAGCCGTCCGGGCGGGGGCGTTGCCAATCGCCCCGCACGCCTTTGCCAGGCTGTGCCGCAAACTGGACCTCGGACGGCGCTACCAGCAACACATTCGCGCCATTGCCCGACCCGCTGACGACGACGCCCGCAAGCGGCTCGACCAGCAACTGCGTGATCACCACAAACAATCGTTGGCGCTGAGTGTCGAAGTCGCCTGGGCCAAGGCGGACATCAGCCAGGACACGTACCAGATGTTGCGGCAAGTGATCGCCGATCACGACGGGGTCATGCTCGACGGGCGGCCGGTGACGTTCACTTCGCTGAAAGTCTTCGACGTCGAACTGGTCGGCCCGCTGCTGATCGGCCCCGACCGGGAAAAGACCCGGCGCCTGGAGCGAATGGTGGCGTACCTCCCGGGCGATCCCGAGCACCCGCTCAAGGAATACGCGTCCAGTACCGAATTCATGATCGAACTGCGCCGACGCCTTCATGGCATCGCCTACCGACGGTTTTTCAGTCGCTTTATACCGCTGAGCCAGCAAGGGACTTTTTTCAAGCAGTTCGACCAGCTCTACCAACCTTCTCCCCAGGCCGATGCCCAGTCTGACTATCCCCTCAAACCCTCGTTGAACAACTTGCGCATGGCCGCATCGCCCATCACCGGCTCGCTGTGGGAAGCCTTGCGCCGCGAGCAGTTGCAGAAAATCGAGATGGACGCGCGAGCGGTGGCGGTGCCCACCGCCAATGAGGACAAAACCGCCCGCCTGGCGCGCCTGGAAAGTTGGACGAACACGGTGATCGACGTGCTCAACCAGTTGGCGTTCGTGGTGCCCGCGTTGGGGCCGCTGATGCTGACCGTGGCGGCGGTGCAGATGTTCGAAGAGGCGTTCGAAGGTATCGAGGCGTTCGAGCAAGGGGAAACCAAGGAGATGTGGGCGCACTTTTCCAGCGTGGCGCTCAACACCGCGTTTATCGCCGCGGGCGCCAAGGTGTTGCCGAAGATCCAGGCATCGGCCAGTGTGGATCAGTTGGAAGCGGTGGAACGGGCCAACGGGGAATCGCGACTCTGGAATCCCGACCTCACGCCGTACCGCAGTCCTTTGCGTCCACTCGCCGGTGCCGTCCCGGACAGTCTAGGGCTGTATGAGGTCAGTGGCCGCAAGGTCCTGCCGTTGGACGAGCACTACTACGAAGTACAACAGGACCCGATTACCCAGCGCTATCGCATCCGTCATCCTTCCCGGCCGGATGCCTACCAGCCCAAGCTGACGCACAACGGCAGCGGCGCCTGGAACCATGAACTCGAAAGACCACAGGGTTGGAAAGGCACAACCCTGATGCGCAGGCTGGGCCATCGGGTCGAGGGTTTCAGCGACAGCGAACTGGAGCAGATCCGCATCGCCAGTGGCACCAGCGAGGACGTGTTGCGACGCATGCATGTGGACGGCGAGCCGATGCCCGCATTGCTGGCCGATACGGTCAAGCGCTTTGACTTGGCGCGACAAGTCGACAATTTTATCGGGCAACTGCAAAGCGACGATTCGCTGCGACAGGACGAAGCCGATCCAGTGACGCAGTTGCACTTGCTTGCCGGTTATGGCCCCTGGCCAAGCGGGCTGAGATTGAAGGTGGTGGACGGGGCGGGCAAGACGCTCTGGCGGTATGTTCGTCCATCCCAGGGCTCGGCTCCGGTGAGTGATGTGATCATTCCCGAGGCAAAGGTGCGTACCTCTTCGGTGCTGAAGAATCTGATCGAGGCGGTGGACGCGACCGGGAAGGATCTGCTGGCCGACACCCGTCCGGCGATAGCGAAAACGAACATGGATGCTCGGATTCGCCAGCTCAGGAACAACCTCGCGGAAGTGGCGCGGCGTGAAAAAGTCCAGCTGCTCAATGATTACTACGCCAGGAGCCAAGAGCCAGTCGACCCTCGGGTGGCGTTGATCAAATCCCGCTTCCCATCGGTGCCGGCCGCGGCCATCGAGCAGATGATCACCGATGCCAACCGTGCGGAGCTTCAGCAGATGGCCGCGTGGAATGACGCCGATCCCACCCAGACCAAGCCGATTCCGCTGCGCATCGCCGAGGAACTGCGTCATTGCCAGCGAACGGTGCGTTTGAACCGGGCCTATGAAGGCCTGTACCGACCCGCGTTGGCGACGGCGGACACGCCCCGATTGGCGCTGGCAACGCTCAAGACCCTGCCCGGCTGGAGCGACACGGTGCGTATCGAACTGCGAGACGATCATGCCTCCGGCGCCCTGGTCGACAGCATCGGGCCGCAGGAGGCGGCGCAGACCAAGATCGTGGTCAGGGACGGTGCTCGCTACCAGGCCCTTGATGATCGGGGCAATGAATTGAGCCATTGGGGCAGCGTCTTCGACGCGTTGCAACACGCCCTGCCGGACGCCGAGCGTCAGGCGATGGGGCGCCCTTCGATCCACCAGGGTGCCCTGCTGGAAAAGGCCCTCGGTGAAGCGCCATTGCCGCGCAATTCGTTGGCGCGAACCTTGAACCTGCCCGCCATCAAGCCATCGTTCCGCTCACCGATGCGCCTGGCGTCGGGCGCGGTCGGATACCCACTGAGCGGGTTGCGGGCCTTATTGGGGCTGGGGCGCTCGGTGGAAAGTCGAGTCCTGGAGTTGTACCCCAACCATACGAACGAGCAGGTCCGGGCGTTGCTGGCTTCATTGGGCGACGGCGCCGTGGCGGAGCTCAAGCGACGTAAGATCGAGCTGGACATGCTGGATCGAGACCTCGACCGTTGGGTGAATACGACCAGTTGGATTTATTCGGGCGACCGCATGGAGCAGGTGCCACCCGTGCGCAAGCGCGGAGTGGCCGATCAGATCAAGCGTTGCTGGAGGCGCCAGACCGCCGTGGTGACAGCAGCGGATGGCCGCGCGGTGGGCTATCAGCTCGATCTGGGCCAGCTGACAGTCGGTTACCTGCCGGAGCTGTCGGCGGATTTCAGCCACGTGGCCTCGCTGAAAATGGCGGGCATGGACCTGTCACAAGAGGCCTGCGAAGGTTTTCTCTCCGGTTTTTCCTCTCTTCGCTGGCTGGACATGTCTGACAACCGCCTGGTGCAAATCCCCGCAGCCTTGGGGGCAATGGATGGCCTGACCAAGCTGCTGCTCAAAGACAACACCATCACCCTGACCTCTCGTTGTGTTGAAGTCCTGCAGGGTCTTACCCGACTGAAAGTCCTCAATCTGGAAAACAATCCCGTGGGGCAGTTGCCGGATTTCAGTCACATGTCCGACCTGCGCGGCCTGGGCCTCAAGGGCACCGGAATCGACACCTGGCCGGCGGGCCTGCGCGGCTTGCCGCTGGAGTTCGTCGATCTGCGCGACAACCAATTGACCGACGTTCCAGACGCGCTGGTCAACCCGGCGGCGGCCGACGCCCTTGCCACGGCCCGCGTCAACGGCGTGACTTTCCTCCAAGGCAATCCATTGGGCGAAGCGACCCAACAGCGCCTGCGTGACTATTGGGCGGACCTGTGGCGTGAGCATCCCGAGTGGATAACGTTGCGTCAACACGGGGCGTTTGGTCATGTCGCGGTGGGAACGGCGGCCAATGTGCAGCAGTGGGTGCAGAATTTGCCCGACAGCCAATTACCAGGCAAACGCGCGTTGTGGCAAAGCCTGGCGAGTGAGCCGCAATCGGGTGAGTTCTTCGAGCTGTTGAATCGCTTGGCCACCTCCTATCAAGGCGAAGAAAGCTACTCGGACCTGCAGTCGCGTGTCTGGCAAATGGTGGAAGCCGCCGGGGCTAACACCGACCTGCGCCATGAGTTGTTCGAGCTGGCGGGGGCTCCGGCGTGTGAGGACCGCGCAGCGTTATCGTTCAGCTACCTGGAAATCAGATTGATGATTCACGACGCCAAGGCCACGGCCAACGGCGAGGCGGAGGCCGCAACCTTGATCAAGCTGGCCAAGGGATTGTTTCGCGTCGATGAGGTGGAGCGCATCGCCCTGGAAGACATCCAGGCACGACGTGACGTCATCACGGCCCGGTCGGACCTGACAACCGCACAGAGGAATCGGCTACTGGAGCGCATAGAAGAAGTCGAAGTACGCCTGGCCTACCGCGTGGGGCTCCGAGACCGGCTGGCGCTGCCGGGGCAACCCAAAGGTGGGCGTTTTGTTCACATGGGTAACGTCACGCCGGACATGCTCGAGGCAGCCGCCACCCAGGTAGAGGCACTGGACGATTCACCCCGGCAGATGCAATCGCTGCTGGGGCGGGAGTTCTGGATCGACTTCTTGAAACAACAACATGAGGCTGCGTTCCAGTCGCTGACCAACACTCTCATTACCGAGCAACTCGCATTGGATGAGGCCAAAGCGGCCGGAACCCTGGAGGAGGCTGACTATGTGAGCCAGTCCGAGGCGCTGGGCTTGCAACAGCGGGTCAAGGAAGCGGAGCTGATCCAGGCCTTGACCGAGCAAGCGCTGGACGCACAGGAGGAAAGCACTGACTTGTAGGGCAAATCTTCGGAGCCGGAGCAGGGACGAGGCAGCAACGCTTCCCCCTGTCATGCTTTGTGAAGAAAGCGATAAATAGTTACCGCAACCACGGCGCAGGCAATGAGTAGGCTCGGGTTTTCCAACCTCAAGGATGACCCGAGATGCCAGAGCCTACCGCTACGAAAACCACCACGACCCCACCTGCTTCAAAAAAGGGTGAGCACGACGATTTGCTCAGAAGTCGTATTTCGCCCTGCTTCATGAACGCCACCGTGCAGCGCCAGCAAGCGCTGCGCGATCATGACCTGGAGCTTCCAGAGTGGTACGTGAAAACGACCCACCAGACCAGGGCCAGCCTCAAGCGCAGTCACGAGCAGTACTGCCGGATTTTCAACCAGGTCGATTGCGCGCTGGGCAAGGTCCAGGACGTACGGGCCTTTGCCGAACCTTTGCTCAGCCAGGCCATCCAGACCACCTTCAAGCGGACGCTTAACGTCCGGGAGGTTTATTTTGCCCGCAAGTTCGCGGTCAAGACGCGTACCGACCTGGGCTTCAATCTGCTCCATCGCTTGACCGGTGAAGCCTACGACACTTACCAATACCGAGGCGGTTCGCTGCTGGACGTCGCGCTGGCGAATTTCGAACCCGATGAAGAGCACAAGCTCGACTGCGATGATTGCCACCTCATCACCACCACGCCGGTGTCGGCTGACGGCACCTTGAGCCACACCCTCGAGTCCGTGCGCGCCGGCACACTGCCCATTGCCCCCGAAGCCTTTATCAAGCTATGCCGCAAGCTCGACCTGGGGCGCAAGTACCGGGAGCATCTTGTGACGGTCCTGGAACCGAACGACCGTCAGGCCCGCGAACGGTTGGATGAACAGTTGCGCGAGCATCACAAGCAACTCCTCACGATCAGCACCGAGATTGCCCAGGCCAAGGCGGACATTCGCCAGGACACCTACCGAATGTTGCAGCGGGTGGTGGGTGGGCAACCCTCGGCCGAGCTGGACGGTCGCCCGGTGACCTTCGCCACGTTGAAGGTCCTTGACGTCGAACTTGTCGGCCCCCTGCTGATCGGTCCGGAACGCGAGAAAAGTAACCGGTTGGAACGAGTCGTGGCCTACATTCCGGACGATCCTGAGCATCCGGTGAAGGAATACGCCTCAAGCGACGCATTCATGGTCGAACTGCGGCGCCGCCTGCATAACCTCGACTACCGTCGTTTTTTCAGTCGCTTCGTGCCGCTGCATGAGCAAGGGCATTTCTTCGAGCGCTTCAACCGTCTCTTCAAGCCCTCTTCGCAAACCGATGCCAAAGGCGACTTCCCCCTCAAGTCGAACCTGCCCAGGCTGCCGATGAGCGCGTCCGAGCTCAAAGGTTTCTTGTGGGAGACGCTACGGGTCAATCAGGTCCGCAAGATTTACCAGGACGCACGGGTCGCGGCGGTTCCTACGGGCGACGAAGACAAGAAGGCGCGCCTGGCACGCCTGGAAAGTTGGGAAAGCACGGTCCTCAATGTGCTCAACATGGCTGCGTTCGTGGTGCCCGGGCTCGGTCAGGTGATGATGGCGGTGTGGGCCTTGCAGATGCTGTACGAGGCGTTCGAGGCCGTCGAGACGTTCGAGCAAGGGGAAACCAAGGAAATGTGGGGGCATTTTTCCAGCCTGGCGCTCAACGCCGCGTTCATGGCCGCCGGCGCCAAGGTGCTCCCGCGCATCATGCCATCGGCGACCGTGGATCAATTGGAGCCCGTAACATCGCCGACTGGCGAAACACGGCTCTGGCGTCCCGACCTGACGCCTTACCAGAGCGATCTGGAACCGTCCGCGAATTCGCTGCCCGATGCCCTGGGCTTGCACCGCGTCAATGGCCGCGACGTATTGCCATTGGACGACAGTCACTACGAAGTCCAGCAAGACCCGGCCACCCAACGTTATCGCATTCGCCATCCTTCCCGGCCGGATGCCTATCAGCCCGAGCTGACAAACAACGGCAGCGGTGCCTGGAACCATGAGTTGGAACAGCCGCGAAGCTGGGACGGTACGACCCTGATGCGCCGGCTCGGCCATCGGGTCAAGGATTTCAGCGATGCCGAGCTCGAGCACATTCGTACCGCCAGTGGCACCAGCGAGGACGCGCTGCGGCGCATGCACGGCGAGGGAGAACCGGTGCCGGTGTTGCTGGACGACACGATCAAGCGCTTCGACATCGCTCGCAAAGTCGACGCTTTCCTGTTGCACATGCAAAGCGAAGATCCGCTGATCTATGAAAAAGCCGATTCGATGACCCAGCTGCACTTGCTCACGGGCTACGGCCCATGGCCAGAAAACTTGAAGCTGAAGGTGATCGACAGCTCGGGCAAGTTCCTGTGGGAATACGCTCACCCAACGGATGGAACGTCCATGATCCGTGAAGTCATTGTCAGCGATACGGAAGTGGATTCATCGTCATTTCCCAGGAACCTGATCGAGGCCGTGGATGCGACGGGCAATGATTTGCTGGCCGGCACGCGCCCGGCACTTGCGAAAACAGACATGAACGCCCGAATCCAACAGTTCCGCAAGAATCTGCTTGAAGTGGCGGTGCGTGAGAAAGCCCAACTGATCAATGATCATTACGCCAAGGGCGATGTATCGAAGGACCCACGGGTCAAACTGATCAAGTCCCGTTTTCCTTCGGTTCCGGCGGCGGCCATCGAGCAGATCATGGTCCACGCCAGCCCTGCCGAAATCCGGCAAATGGCGGGATGGGATTACACCGATGCCACCCAGACCAAACCTATCCCGCTGCGCATCGCCGAAGAGTTGCGTTACTTTCAGCGCGCGATCCGTTTGAACCGGGCCTACGAGGGTCTATACCAGGAGCGCCTGGCCACGGAGGACACACCCCGCCTGGCGCTGGCGACCCTCAAGACGTTGGCGGGCTGGACCGATACGGTACGCGTCGAGTTAAGGAAAGATTTCACCTCTGGGGACTTGATCGACAGCGTCGGGCCAGCGGATTCGACGCAGGTCAAAATCGTCGTCAAGAGTGACGATCTTTATCAAGCCCATGACGACAGCGGCAACGATCTGAGCAGCGAGGGCAGCCTCTACGCGGCCTTGCAGCATGCTCTCCCGGATTCCGAGCGCCAGGCCATGGGCCGCCCCTCGATTCATCATGGCGCGTTGCTGAAGGCGGCTATCGGCGCGGCGCCGGTGAGCCGGGGTTCATTGGCAAAGGTCTTGAAGGTGCCGGCAGTCAAACCGTTGCTCGTGTCGCCAATGCGCCTGGCCTCGGGCAGATACGGCTATCCACTGGGCGGGCCTTTGGAATGGCTGCGCCTGGGCAGGTCGCCTGAAAGACGGGTGCGAAATTTGTTCCCCGATTATTCGCGCCAGGAAGTCCAGGCCTTTGTGCGGGAATTGGGCGATGGAGCGGCTGCGGAAATCGGGCGCCTTGAAACCGAATACCGTACGTTGCGCAACGAGCTGGACCGTTGGGTGGCTTCCACAGAGACGGACGAAGCGGACAGCAACGCATCGGCGGCGCGACAAAGACTCAAGCGAATCACCGCCGATCGAATTCGTCAGTGTTGGAGACGCCAGTCCCGGGCTGTCAGTGTGGTGGACGGTCGGCGTGTCGGGTATGAGCTGGATCTGGGCTGGATGCATGTGCGGTCGTTGCCGCAGCTGTCGGCTGATTTCAATCACGTAACCTTCTTGAGACTCTACGGGGCGGGGTTGTCGCAACAAACCTGTAACGGTTTTCTCGCGCGTTTCCCTGCCCTTCGTTGGCTGGACATGGCCCATAACAACCTGACTGAACTGCCGGAGGCGTTGGGAGGAATGCCTCATCTGACCAACCTGACGATGGCATCGAACCAGATC
The DNA here is from genome assembly GCF_048847255.1 of Pseudomonas algeriensis. Classification (NCBI taxonomy): domain Bacteria; kingdom Pseudomonadati; phylum Pseudomonadota; class Gammaproteobacteria; order Pseudomonadales; family Pseudomonadaceae; genus Pseudomonas; species Pseudomonas algeriensis. The sequence goes on from NZ_JBKKRK010000009.1 coordinate 164,422, forward strand.
GCCCTGACGCCACGTGGCGTTGAAATCCTCGGCGGTTTGTCCGCCATGGAATCCCTGACCCTCCACGACAATCCACTGGGTCGCTTGCCAGACTTCAGTACCCTGCCCGCCCTGACGGAGCTGTTGCTGAGGAACACCCGGATCGACACCTGGCCCACGGGCCTGCTTGCCCAGCCGCTGGCGGAACTGGACTTGCGCTACAACCGACTGACCGATGTGCCGGCACACGTGATCGATCCATCCGCCGAGCGGGCCCGTGCCATGGCCCGGCTCAATGGCGTGACGTTTATCCAGGGCAATCCAATGAACGAGGCGACCGGGCAGCGCCTGCAGGAATATTGGGCGAATCTCCAGCAAGCCCATCCCGAGTGGGCCGCCCCGCGCCGGACGGGAACACTCCAACTGGCGGCCAACGTTGGGGTAAGCATGCGGTCAGACGTACGGCCATGGCTGCGCGATCTGCCGTCCGAACAACGGGAGGGTAAAAAAGCCTTGTGGCGAAGCCTGCAGGCAGATCCGCAATCCGGAGAGTTCTTCCAGCTGTTGAGTCGGTTGATCGGCTCCTATCAGGACGTGGCTGACTATTCGGACCTGCAGGCCCGCGTCTGGCAGATGCTGGAGGCTGCCAGGGATTCTACTGAGTTGCGTCATGAGCTTTTCGAACTGGCCGGCGAACCGGCCTGTGAAGACCGTGCTTCGTTGTCGTTCAGCAATTTGGAAATCAAAATGATGATCCACAACGCCAAGACCCTGTCGGTGGAAGGGGATGAGGCGGCCACGCTGATTCGCTTGGCCAAGGGATTGTTCCGGCTGGACGAAGTGGAACGCATAGCTCTGCAGGACATCCAGGGGCGTCGTGATGCGATCAATGCCCGTGAAGAGCTCACAGTCGCGCAAAAGGCCGAATTGATCAGGCTGATCGAAGAAGTCGAGGTCCGCTTGGCCTATCGTACGGGACTCAGGGACCGGCTGGAACTGCCGGGGCAACCGACAGGGGGACGCTTCACCAACCTGGGGAACGTTTCCAGTGCCATGCTCAATGCCGCAGCCTCCGAGGTCCTGGCTCTGGACGACTCGCCCCGGCAAATGCAATCACTGGTGGGCCGCGATTTCTGGATCGACTATTTGAAGCGGCAACATGCGGTAGATTTCCAGACGTTGACCGACGCCCTCTCCGATGACCTGCTGAAACTGGATACGCAGAAGGCGGACGGAACCCTGGAGGACGCTGACTATGTCAGTCGAACCGAGGCGTTGAGCTTGCAACACAGCGTCAAGGAAGCGGAGCTGATCCAGTCATTGACCCAGGATGAGCTGAACTCGCCGTTGGAAAGTACCGACTTGTAAAGCGAACCTGTGGCGAGAAGCTTGCCACTCGCCACAGGCCTATGCTCAAAACAGGAAATAACGCTGCGCCATCGGCAACACATCAGCCGGTTCACACCACAACAGCACGCCGTCGGCCTTGACCTGGTAGGTCTGCGGGTCGACGTCGATGCTTGGCAGGTAGTCGTTGTGGATCAGGTCGGTTTTCTGCACCTCGCGGCAACCTTTGACCACGGCGATCCGTTTTTTCAAACCCAATTGCTCTGGCAGCCCCGCCTCGGCGGCGGCCTGGCTGATGAAGGTCAGGCTGGTGGCATGCCGCGAGCCGCCGTAGCTGGCGAACATCGGCCGGTAATGCACCGGTTGCGGTGTCGGGATCGAGGCGTTGGCGTCGCCCATCAGGCTGGCGGCGATCGCGCCCCCCTTGAGAATCAACGTCGGCTTGACCCCAAAAAACGCTGGTCGCCACAGCACCAGGTCGGCCCACTTGCCCACTTCGATAGAGCCCACTTCATGGCTGATGCCGTGGGTGATCGCCGGGTTGATGGTGTACTTGGCGATGTAGCGCTTGATGCGGAAGTTGTCGTTGCCTTCGCCGTCGGCGGGGAGGGCGCCACGTTGCTTCTTCATCTTGTCGGCGGTCTGCCAGGTGCGCGTGATGACTTCGCCGACACGGCCCATGGCCTGGCTGTCGGAGCTGATCATCGAGAAGGCGCCGAGGTCGTGGAGGATGTCCTCGGCGGCGATGGTCTCGCGGCGGATGCGGCTTTCGGCGAACGCCACGTCCTCGGCAATGCTCGGGTCGAGGTGATGGCAGACCATCAGCATGTCCAGGTGTTCGTCGATGGTGTTGCGGGTGAACGGCCGGGTCGGGTTGGTGGAACTGGGCAGCACGTTGGGGAAACCGCAGGCCTTGATGATGTCCGGCGCGTGACCGCCACCGGCGCCTTCGGTGTGGTAGGTGTGGATGGTGCGGCCCTTGAACGCGGCCAGGGTGGTCTCGACGAAGCCGGATTCGTTGAGGGTGTCGGTGTGGATCGCGACCTGCACGTCGTACTGGTCGGCCACGCTGAGGCAGTTGTCGATGGCGGCCGGGGTGGTGCCCCAGTCTTCGTGCAGCTTCAGGCCGATGGCGCCGGCCTTGACCTGTTCGACCAGCGGCTCCGGCAGACTGGCGTTGCCCTTGCCGGTGAAGCCCATGTTCATCGGGAAGGCATCGGCGGCCTGGAGCATTCGTGCGAGGTGCCACGGCCCGGACGTGCACGTGGTGGCGTTGGTCCCGGTGGCCGGGCCCGTGCCGCCGCCGATCATGGTGGTGACGCCGCTCATCAGGGCTTCTTCGATCTGCTGCGGGCAGATGAAGTGGATGTGGGTGTCGATGCCACCCGCGGTGAGGATCATGCCTTCGCCGGCAATCACTTCGGTGCTGGCGCCGATGGCGATGCTCACGTCGGGCTGGATGTCCGGGTTACCGGCCTTGCCGATCGCCGCGATGCGCCCGTCCTTGAGGCCGACATCCGCCTTGACGATACCCCAGTGATCGATGATCAGCGCGTTGGTGATCAGCGTGTCAACGACCTCGGCGGCCAACAATTGGCTCTGGCCCATGCCGTCGCGAATCACCTTGCCGCCGCCGAATTTCACTTCTTCGCCGTAGGTGGTGAAGTCCTTCTCCACTTCGATCCACAACTCGGTGTCGGCCAGGCGAACCTTGTCGCCGACGGTGGGGCCGAACATGTCGGCGTAGGCTTGTCTCGAAATCTTCATGTGCTCGCCTTGAGACTCAATTAATAGTAAGGCCGTTCGCTGCGCTCATTTTTCGCGAGCAGGCTCGCTCCCACAATTGATCGCATTCCCTTGTGGGAGCGAGCTTGCTCGCGATGGGGCCAGAGCAGACACCGCATGACCTAAAGGTCGCCCATGATCCGCCCGGCAAACCCGAACACCCGGCGATGCCCGGCCAGGTCCACCAGTTCCACCTCTCGGCTCTGACCCGGCTCGAAGCGAACGGCGGTGCCGGCCGGTATGTTCAGGCGCATGCCACGGCTGGCGGCGCGGTCGAAGGCCAGGGCGTCGTTGGTCTCGAAAAAATGAAAATGCGACCCGACCTGGATCGGCCGGTCGCCGCTGTTGGCGACCTTCAGCGTCACGGTGCGGCGGCCGGCGTTGAGCTCGATATCGCCGGGCTGAACCTGGTATTGGCCTGGAATCATTGCGGTTGTCCCAAAGTCTTGTAGTAGATGGCGGTCGGGGTGTAGGTCCCGTCCGGGCTCTGGCAGTAGTCGGGCAGTTCTCCGACGCGGGTGTAGCCCATGGCGCGGTAGAACGCCTCGGCTTCGGAACCGGCCTCGGTGTCGAGGTACAGCAGCCCACGCTTGTGCTGACGGGTGCCGAGCTCCAGGGCGCTCATCAATTGCTGGCCCAGGCCCCTGCGACGAGCGTCGCCGCGCACCAGCAGTTTTTGTACTTCGGCACGGTTGAGGCCGTTGGGCTTCTGGCACAGGGCGAGCTGGACGCTGGCCTGTACCTGTTCATCCTTGACCACCACCCACAACAGCAGGTGACCCTGATTGAGGCTGGCCTGGACTTCGTCGAAATAAGCCCTGGCCTGTACGGCATCCAGGTCGGCCATGAACCCCACGCTGGCGCCATGACCCACGGCGTCGAGCAACAGGTCGACCAGGCCCTGGCGATAATGCGCAAAGCTTTCAGCGTGGATTCGACGCAACTGGGCGGCGTTCATCGGTATCACTCCTTGTCCATGGCGGGCGGTGGCGCCCCGGGGTCGAGGACCAACTGCATGAAGGTCAGGTCCAGCCAACGGCCGAACTTGGTGCCCACCTGGGGCATCTGCCCGGTGGTGACGAAACCCGCCCGCTCATGGAGGCGAATCGACGCCGCGTTGCCGCTCTCGATAGCGGCGACCATGACGTGCTTGCCGCAGGCCCGGGCGCGCTCGATCAGGTCGCTCATCAGCACAGGGCCAAGGCCCTTGCCGCGCTGGTCCCGGCAGACGTACACCGAATGCTCGACGGTGTGGCGGAAGCCGTCGAACGGCCGCCAGTCGCCGAACGAGGCATACCCAAGCACGTTGTCCTCGGCATCGATGACCACCCGTACCGGGTAGCCCTGGGAGCGCCGGGCACTGAACCAGGCCTGGCGATTGCCCAGGTCCACGGGCTGCTCGTTCCAGATCGCCGTGGTGTTGAGCACGGCATCGTTGTAGATGTCGCGGATCGCCGGCAGGTCGCGGTGCTGGGCGTCTCGGATCTGATAAGTCATGCCGTTGCCTCAGACGATGGGTTGGTGGACGGTGACCAGTTTAGTGCCGTCGGGAAACGTCGCCTCTACCTGGATTTCCGGGATCATTTGCGGGATGCCTTCCATCACCTGCTCGCGGCTCAGCAGGGTGGTGCCGTAGTGCATGAGCTCGGCCACGGTCTGGCCGTCGCGGGCGCCTTCGAGCAACGCGGCGGAAATGTAGGCCATGGCCTCTGGGTAATTGAGCTTCAAGCCCCGGGCCAGTCGCCGCTCGGCGACGAGGCCGGCGGTGAAGATCAGCAGCTTGTCTTTTTCGCGTGGGGTCAGGTCCATGTGCAATCCATAAGGGGCAGATAATTTTTTTCGCAGTAAACACCGATCCCTTGTGGGAGCGAGCTTGCTCGCGATGGCAATCGAACATTCAACATAATGGTTGGCTGATACGCCGCTATCGCGAGCAAGCTCGCTCCCACAGGTAAAAGCAAATTCAGGTGCTCCAAATTCTAGGTGGCACAGCCTCTCGACCCAGCAACGCCGGGCGCAGGAGCCGCCACAACTCAATCAACCACCCCCGCGCCAACAATGCCTCGCTCGCCAGGCAGCGTGCCACGACCAGGCCGGGCAGTTGGGTCAGGTCGCCACGCACGGCATGGTCCAGGGAGCGGCAGCGCTCCAGCAGCTCGCTGTCGATCTCGCCGGTCACCAGCAAGGTGGCAAACACCGGGTCGCCGCCCAGGCCGATGGGGGAATCGAGCAACCCATCGCCACCGGCGATGCGCTGACGCTCGTGCCAGAGCAACTGGCCGTCGCGGCGGATGTCCAGCCACGATTGAAAGTGTCCCACGTCGAACCGCTCGCCGCTGGCCGGCCGACCGAGGGCAACGATGTCCCAGTAGAACAAGCGGGCGTCGCCTTGCAGATCGATGTTCGTGCTGAGTTCGGCCTGGGCCGCGCTGAAGACGATGGTTTCCTGAGGGAGCCATTCCAGGGTCGCGCCAGGGGCCACGCTCAGGCTCAGTTGCTGGTACGCCGGGCCGGCGGCGCGGTACCACTTGGCCGCGCCGGGGCTGGTCAATTGCGCCCAGGCGCCCTGGCCGACCTGGGCCGAAATGTCCAACCGATCCCCACCGGCAATGCCGCCGGGCGGGTGGACGATGATGTGCTGGCACACCTCGGGACCTTCGGCGTACAAGTGCTTCTGCACCCGCAACGGGCCTTTATGCCGGCGCTGGACCGGGCGCGTGCAATCACCGGATCGGGCATAGCCCAAGTCCAGCTCGGCGTGCCAGCTGGGGGTGAACAGGGCGGATGGCGATACAGGTAGATTCATGATTTTCTGATTGTCGTCGGGACGCTAAGCCTAGGGTCTGTATGAAATGTGTTCGTGCGAAGGCCAGACAAGGCGAAACGGGGCGAGGAAGCGGAGTGTACTGGAGTACATGAGCATTCCGAGCCCCGTTTCAACGCAGTATGGGCGAGTGCGGATACATTTCGTACAGAGCCTAGATCGTAACCAATCCGCGCACACCCTCGACTTCCATATTTTCTCCACGGCCCTGCTGCACGATCTCGCCCCGGGACATCACCAGGTACTGATCAGCCAGCTCGGCGGCGAAGTCGTAGAACTGCTCCACCAGCAAAATCGCCATGTCGCCCCGGGCCGCGAGTTTCTTGATCACCGCGCCGATCTCCTTGATCACCGACGGTTGGATGCCCTCGGTGGGCTCATCGAGAATCAACAGGCGCGGCCGACTGGCCAGGGCCCGGCCGATGGCGAGCTGCTGTTGCTGGCCGCCGGACAGGTCACCACCCCGGCGTTGTTTCATCTGCAGCAGCACCGGGAACAATTCGTAGATGAAGGCCGGTACTTCCTTGGCTTCTGAGCCCGGAAAGCGCGACAGGCCCATCAGCAGGTTTTCTTCCACCGTCAGCCGCCCGAAAATTTCCCGACCCTGCGGCACATAGGCGATGCCGGCGTGGACCCGCTGATGCGGCTTGAAGGTGGTGATGGGCTTGCCTTCCCAATTCACCACGCCTTCCTTGGCCGGCAGCAGGCCCATCAAGCATTTGAGCAGGGTGGTCTTGCCCACGCCGTTGCGACCGAGAAGGCACGTCACCTCGCCGACCTTCACGTCGAACGACAGGCCGCGCAGGATGTGGCTACCGCCATAGTATTGGTGCAGCTTGTCGACTTGCAGCATTTTCCAGATTCTCCTCAGGCCCCTTGTGGGAGCGGGGGGGGGGGGGGGGGGGGGGGGGGGGGGGGGCCGGGGGGGGGGGGCCCCACAACCCCCACCCCGCCCCACCCCGCTTGCTCGCGATAGCGGTGGGTCAGTTACATTGCATTCCAGCTGATCCACCGCTATCGCGAGCAAGCTCGCTCCCACATAAAAGCCAATTGCTTTCGCCTCAGCGACCGAGATACACCTCGATCACCCGCTCATCGGCCTGCACCTGTTCCAGCGACCCTTCGGCCAGCACGCTGCCCTGGTGCAGCACGGTGACGTGGTCGGCAATCGCGCCGACGAAGCCCATGTCGTGCTCCACCACCATCAGTGAATGCTTGCCCGCCAGGGATTTGAACAGCTCGGCGGTGAAGTCGGTTTCGGCGTCGGTCATGCCCGCCACCGGCTCGTCAAGCAGCAGCAGTTGCGGGTCCTGCACCAGCAGCATGCCGATCTCCAGGAACTGCTTCTGGCCGTGGGACAGCAGCCCGGCGGCGCGGTTGACCGAAGGGGCGAGGCGGATCGTCTCGAGCACTTCGCTGATGCGGTCGCGTTGCTCGCCGGTCAGCTTCGCCCGCAGGCTGGCCCACACCGATTTGTCGGTCTTGAGCGCCAGTTCCAGGTTCTCGAACACGCTCAGGGCTTCGAACACAGTCGGCTTCTGGAACTTGCGCCCGATGCCGGCTTGGGCAATCTCGACTTCGCTCATGGTCGTCAGGTCGAGGGTTTCGCCGAACCAGGCCTTGCCGTGGCTGGGACGGGTCTTGCCGGTGATGACATCCATCAGCGTGGTCTTGCCGGCGCCGTTGGGGCCGATGATGCAGCGCAGTTCGCCGACGCCGATGTACAGGTTCAGGTCGTTCAGCGCCTTGAAACCGTCGAAGCTGACGCTGATGTCTTCCAGGGTCAAGATGGTGCCGTGGCGGGTGTTCAGGCCTACGCCGGCGGCCCGGCCGAGGCCGATGGCGTCGCGGCTGCTGCCTTGGTCCCGATTGGCATCGAGAGGGGGTTCAATAATCGGTTCGAGCATGAAATCCGCTGTCGGTGTGATTTTCATTGTTCGCCCCTTTTCTTCAACAGCCCGATAACGCCTTTGGGTAGATACAAGGTCACGACGATGAACAGGGCACCGAGGAAGAACAGCCAATATTCCGGAAACGCCACGGTGAACCAGCTCTTCATGCCGTTGACCACGCCGGCGCCCAGCAACGGCCCGATCAGCGTGCCGCGCCCGCCGAGGGCCACCCACACGGCGGCCTCGATGGAGTTGGTCGGCGACATTTCGCTGGGGTTGATGATCCCCACCTGCGGCACGTACAGCGCCCCGGCCAGGCCACACAACACCGCGCTCAGCACCCAGACGAACAGCTTGAAGCCACGGGGATCGTAGCCGCAGAACATCAGGCGGTTTTCCGCGTCGCGCAGGGCGGTCAGCACCCGGCCGAACTTGCTGCGAGCCAGGCGCCAGCCGATGAACAGGCTCGCCACCAACAGCAGCACTGTGGCAAAAAACAGCACCGCGCGGGTGCCCGGCTCGGTGATGCCAAAGCCCAGGATCGAACGGAAATTGGTGAAGCCGTTGTTGCCGCCAAACCCGGTCTCGTTGCGGAAAAACAGCAACATCCCGGCGAAGGTCAGGGCCTGGGTCATGATCGAGAAATACACGCCCTTGATCCGCGAGCGGAAGGCGAAGAAACCGAACACCAGCGCCAGCAAGCCCGGCGCCAGCACCACCAGGCACATCGCCCAGAGGAAGCTGTCGGTGCCGGCCCAGTACCAGGGCAGCTCGGTCCACGACAGGAACGTCATGAACGCCGGCACGCCATCGCCGGCGGCCTGGCGCATCAGGTACATGCCCATGGCGTAGCCGCCCAGCGCGAAGAACAGGCCGTGGCCCAGGGAGAGCAAGCCGGCGTAGCCCCAGACCAGGTCCAGCGCCAGGGCGACAATGGCGTAGCAGAGGATCTTGCCCACCAGGGTCAGGGTGTATGCCGAGACATGCAGCGGGTTATCCACCGCCAACAGCGACAACACTGGCAGGCTCAGCAGCACGGCGAGGATCACCGCGCCGACGGCGAGGGTGACTTTGGGTCCGGCCTTTTGCGTGGCCGTAAGCATCAGGGGCTGGTTCATCAGTCGATTACCCGTCCTTTAAGCGCGAAGAGGCCTTGCGGACGCTTCTGGATAAACAGAATGATCAGCGCGAGGATCAGGATCTTGCCGAGCACGGCGCCGATCTGCGGTTCGAGGATCTTGTTGGCGATGCCCAGGCCGAACGCGGCGAACACACTGCCGGCCAACTGGCCGACGCCGCCGAGCACTACCACCAGGAACGAGTCGATGATGTAGCTCTGGCCCAGGTCCGGGCCGACGTTGCCGATCTGGCTCAGGGCCACGCCACCGAGCCCGGCGATGCCCGAGCCGAGGCCGAAGGCGAGCATGTCCACCCGCCCGGTGGGCACCCCGCAGCAGGCGGCCATGTTGCGGTTCTGGGTCACGGCGCGCACGTTCAGGCCCAGGCGCGTCTTGTTCAGCAGCAACCAGGTCAGCACCACCACGAACAGCGCGAAAGCAATAATCACAATGCGGTTGTACGGCAGCACCAGGTTCGGCAGCACCTGGATCCCGCCCGACAGCCAGGCCGGGTTGGCGACTTCCACGTTCTGCGCGCCGAACACCAGGCGCACCAGCTGGATCAGCATCAGGCTGATGCCCCAGGTGGCGAGCAGGGTTTCCAGGGGCCGTCCGTAGAGGTGGCGGATTACCGTGCGTTCCAGGGCCATGCCGATGGCGGCGGTGATGAAAAACGCCACCGGCAAGGCGATCAGCGGATAGAACTCGATGGCGTTCGGGGCGAAGCGCTGGAACAGCATCTGCACCACATAAGTGGAATAGGCGCCGAGCATGAGCATCTCGCCGTGGGCCATGTTGATCACCCCCAGCAAGCCAAAGGTGATCGCCAGGCCAAGGGCGGCCAGCAGCAGGATCGAGCCCAGGGACATGCCGCTGAACGCCTGGCCCAGCAGCTCGCCGATCAGGAGTTTGCGCTTGACCTGGCCGAGGCTGGTTTCGGCGGCGGTTCGCACGGCGGCATCGGTTTCGACACCGGGTTCAAGCAGGTTTTCGAGGCGAGTGCGGGCCAGCGGGTCGCCGGTTTCCCCCAGCAGTCGCACGGCCGCCAGGCGCACGGCGGGGTTGGTGTCCACCAGTTGCAAATTCGCCAGGGCCAGGCTCAGGGCGGCGTGGACATCTTCGTCCTGCTCGCCGGCCAGTTGCCGATCAAGGAACGCCAGTTGCGCCGGGCGGGCGCTTTTTTGCAGCTGTTGCGCGGCAGCCAGGCGCACGCCGGCATCGACGGCGAGCAGTTGATGGCTGGCCAGGGCGGTTTCGATCAGCCCTCGCAAGCGGTTGTTCAGGCGCAGGGTCTTGGGTTGGCCATCGACGGTCAACTGGCCTTGCTGCAAGGCGTTGATCAGTTCGACACGCTCAGGCTCCGGCTGCGCGGCCCAGGTTTCCAGGAGCTTGGCCTGCTGGGTCGGGTTGGCGGCGACGAAGTCTTCGGCGTCGCCGGCGTATGAGGCCATCGGCAGTAACAGTGCGATGGCGAGAATGAGGCGGTAAAGGGCGGTGGGCATATGCTAGGCCTTGCGCGAACTTCTTTCTCTGTGGGAGCGAGCTTGCTCGCGATAGCGGTGTGTCAGTCACATGTCTTCTGGCTGATCCGCCGCTATCGCGAGCAGGCTCGCTCCCACAAGGGGTGTGTGCCGGCCCGGGGATCCGGGCCGACACCATGGGCTCAGTTGCTCTTCACCGCATAGTCAGGCTTCTTGTCGTTGCCGGCGATGAACGGGCTCCACGGTTGCGCGCGGATCGGCCCTTCGGTCTGCCAGACCACGTTGAACTGCCCGTCGGCCTGGATCTCGCCGATCATCACGGGCTTGTGCAGGTGATGGTTGGTCTTGTCCATGGTCAGGGTGTAGCCCGACGGTGCGGCAAAGGTCTGGCCGGCCAGGGCTTCGCGGACTTTGTCGACGTCGGTGGACTTGGCTTTTTCCACCGCTTGGGCCCACATGTGGATGCCGACGTAGGTGGCTTCCATCGGGTCGTTGGTCACGGCTTTGTCGGCACCCGGCAAGTTCTTGGCCTTGGCGTAGGCTTTCCAGGAGTCGACGAACTTCTTGTTCGCCGGGTTATCCACGGACTCGAAGTAGTTCCACGCCGCCAGGTTGCCGATCAAGGGTTTGGTGTCGATGCCGCGCAGTTCTTCCTCGCCCACCGAGAACGCCACGACCGGTACGTCGGTGGCCTTCAGGCCCTGGTTCGCCAGCTCCTTGTAGAACGGCACGTTGGAGTCGCCGTTGACGGTGGAAATCACGGCAGTCTTGCCGCCGGCCGAGAATTTTTTGATGTTGGCCACTATGGTCTGGTAATCGCTGTGGCCGAATGGGGTGTAGACCTCTTCGATGTCCTTGTCCGCCACGCCTTTGGAGTGCAGGAACGAGCGCAGGATCTTGTTGGTGGTGCGCGGGTAGACGTAGTCGGTGCCCAGCAGGAAGTAGCGCTTGGCGCTGCCGCCTTCTTCGCTCATCAGGTATTCCACCGCCGGAATCGCCTGCTGGTTCGGCGCCGCGCCGGTGTAGAAGACGTTCGGCGACATTTCTTCGCCTTCGTATTGCACAGGGTAGAACAGCAGGCCATTGAGCTCTTCGAACACCGGCAACACGGATTTACGCGACACTGAGGTCCAGCAGCCGAACACCACGGCGACCTTGTCCTGGGTCAGCAATTGCCGGCCCTTTTCGGCGAACAGCGGCCAGTTCGATGCCGGGTCCACGACCACCGCTTCGAGCTTCTTGCCGTTGACCCCACCCTTGGCGTTGATCTCGTCGATGGTCATCAACGCCATGTCCTTGAGGGACGTCTCGGAGATCGCCATGGTCCCGGACAGCGAATGCAGGATGCCAACCTTGATGGTCTCGGCGGCCTGGACGGTCCAGGTCATGCCCATCGCGGCAATGCTTGCCGAGAGTGTAAAAGCCTTGATCAAGCTACGACGCTTCATTGTGCGATCTCCGTGGACTTATGATTTTTAAGGGCAGATGCAAACGCTGGAAGCGCTTTTGCAAGGGGTGTGCCCAGTTGGAGAAAGGCGTTGAAACGCGGGGATGGCGGCGAGGCAGGAAAATGACAATGCACCATCAGTGACCGTATCGCGGGTGTTGGTGCAATGTGCCGCTCCGCATTGGGGCGTGGATCGGAGTTGACTCAAGGTGAAATTTTCAACTGCCCGACTATGCTGACGCTTCTGCCATTGTGAAGTAGGGGAATCCGTTTGAATGACGCTGGCGTTGCGAACCATTTTCTTTTGGACGAGACGGCTGTTTTTGACGTGCTGCCTGAAGTCAGACGGGCTGAGCATCCCCGATGGATGCATGTGACGCATTTGAGGGAAGGACGGTATTCGCTGATTCTCACCGCTGGTGAACGCCTTCGAAGTAGCACGCTGAGGGTGTCTTCTGATTCAAGGTTATACGTTCGCTTTTCGGCTGCCCTGCCCAGCATCAGTTTGGATGGGCTCACCTGTGCCTTTGTTTTTTTGGATGATGGGGCCCAAGCCGAATGTCCACTTGGCATGTTTCATTTTGGAGGAGGGCCTACGCCGTCGGAATGCAGGACGGTAACGCTGGATCTGGCTTGGTTGGCCGGCAAACGTGGACGTCTCTTGATAGAGTGCGGGCCAGGTGCGCAGAACGATCCTACCGCCGACTGGCTGGCGATATCTGACTTGTGCATCGCCAGGGAGGGGGAGATGAAGGCCCTTCTGGCGAAGACACATCATTCAATGCGCATGAAAAACGAGATAGCGCATTTCAGTAGCGTCTACCGGAACGAGTTCTACTCCAAAGTGCAGGAACAACAGCGTGCTAATGCAATGGGCGTTGCTCGCAACGTGCGCCGATTGGATGGAATGGCCCCTGCGCCAGAGCGTGGTGCGCAGGCTGATGTTGTGATCCTCGAACCGTTCGAAGGTGAGGCAGCCTACTCCTATGCCACTCGTCTCCTGAGGGCGAATGTCCCGCAAACTCCGCCTGATTTCCAAGCGAGGCTGCGCCAGAAAGTCAGGGACCATGGGGAAATAAAAGTCTTGTCGATCTGCAGTGGCGCCGCGCGGATAGAGGCGGGCCTGTCGGCGGCTATTCCCGAAGGGGTGCAGTGGTCGCTGTTGGATATCAATGAGGACCTGCTGCAGATCGCTGCACAGCAGTTTCCGCCAGGCATCAGCCTCGACTTGATCGTGGCGGATGCGAACAACCTGGTGCCTATCGGTGAGCAGTGGGATGTCATTATTTGTGTTTCGGCATTGCATCATTTGGTAGAGCTGGAAAAGGTCATGTTCTTTATCTCCCGCAGTTTGAAAAATGACGGCGAGTTCTGGAGTGTCGGGGAGGCGGTGGGACGTAATGGCAATCGCTTGTGGCCCGACGCGATAGTCGCTGCTGATGCGGCGTTCTCAGCGTTGCCGGCGCGTTATCGGTTAAATGCCGATACCCAGGCCGTCGATGCAGTCATTCCAGACAAGGACCACTCGATTGGGTGTTTCGAGGGGATTCGAAGCGAGGACATTACCGCGCTGCTTGAACGCTGGCTCAAGCCTGTGGATGTTTACCGTACCAACTGCTTCCTCTGGCGAATGGTCAATCTGGCCTACAGTGGAAATTTCAATCTTGAACAAGCGCAAGATCGGGCGCTGGTCATTGATATGGTCCGAGCGGAGCTTGAGCATTTTCGTCATGGCGGGCTGGGGACCGAGCTGTTCGGCGTGTACAAAAAGAAGCATCTTTTCAACGACGGCGCATCAAGCCAATGAAGAAAAGCCCGCCGATGGCCGCGGTAGCGACCCCAATCGGCAAATCCTCCGGCGCGATCAGCGTGCGGGCCGCCACGTCCACCCACACCAGGAACAGGCTGCCGAGCAGCACGCAGGCAGGCAACAACCGACGGTGCTCGGCGCCCACCAGGCGCCTGGCGATGTGCGGCACCATCAGCCCGACAAAACCGATCGAGCCGCTGATGGACACCAGTACGCCGGTCATCAAGGACGCGATCAGGAAAATCCACAGCCGCACCTTCGCCGCGTTCAGGCCCAGGGTCACGGCGGTCTGCTCGCCGGCCATCAGCGCGTTCAAGGGCCGGGCCATGCCCAGCAGCAACACCAGCCCCAACAGCACGCTGGCGGCTGGCACGGCCAGCAGCTCCCAGCGCGCCAGGCCCAGGCCACCGAGCATCCAGAACATCACCGCCGAACTGGCGCGATGATCACCGAGGAATAACAGCAGGTTGGCCGCCGCCATCATCACGAAGGACACCGCCACGCCACACAGCAATAGCCGATCGCTCTCCAGGCGACCGTGGCGGGCAGCGATGGCCAGCACCAGCAACATGCTCAGCAATGCACCGATGAACGCGGCGAGGGGCAGGGTCAGCAGGCCGATGATTTCACCGACATGCAACACCACGATCACCGCACCCAGGGTCGCGCCGGAGGTGACGCCCAGCAGATGCGGATCGGCCAGTGGGTTGCGCGTGACCGCTTGCAGCACCGCGCCGATCAACGCCAGCCCCGCGCCCACCAGGGCTCCGAGCAGCAGGCGCGGGACGCGTATCAGCCAGACGATATGTTCCTGGCCGGGCGTCCAATACACCTCGCCGACACCGAAGGCCTTGTGCAGCAACAGGTCCCAGACCACGGCCACCGGCACCCGCGCCGGCCCGAAGCCCAGGGACACCACGCACGACACCAGCAACAGCGCGCCGAGAATCATCAGCAGGGCGGCGTAGCGACGATCGTTCATTGGCCGTGGAAACCCCGCGCCAGGGTTTGCACCGCCAGCACGTTATCGATGCCCGGGGTGGCCTGCACGTAGGGGATCACGATGAAGCGCCGGTGCTTGATCGCATCCACCGATTGCAGCGCCGGGTTCGCCAGCAAGAACTGCTGCTTCTGCTCGGCACTGACTTCGCCATAGTCGACGATCACGATGACCTGGGGGTTGCGCTCCACCACGTTTTCCCAGTTCACCCGGGTCCAACTGGTTTCCACGTCATCGAGGATGTTGCGTCCGCCGGCGGCGTCGATCAGGGCCTGGGGCATGCCCAGGCGCCCAGAGGTCATGGCGCGATCTTCGCCGCTGTCATACAGGAACACGCGCGGTCTTTGGGTTGGAAGATGCTTGCGCACCTCGGCCACCTGGGCCTGCATCGTCTCGATCAGCGCATCGGCGCGGTCCTGCACGTCGAAAATTTTCCCCAGGTTGCGCAGGTCGTTGTAGGTGTCTTCCAGGGAAGCCGGCGGACGTTTCATCACGAAGGCGCAGGATTCGGTCAACTCGTACACGTTGATGCCCAGTGGTTGCAGGGTTTGCGGGGTCAGGTCGCCGCCCACGCGCATGCCGTAGTCCCAGCCGGCGAAGAAGAAATCGACGTTGGCATCGAGCAGGGTTTCCACCGAGGGGTATTTGGCGGCCAGTTCCGGCAGGCCCTCGAGGATCTTCGCCATCTCGGGTGTCACCGATTTCCAACCGCTGATGCCGCTGTAGCCGACCATGCGCGGCTTGAGGCCCAAAGCGAGCATCATCTGCGTCATGTTGATGTCATGGCTGACGGCGTGGCGAGGGGCCTCGTTGAACACCACCTGGCGATTGCAGCTCTGGATCGTCAAGGGGTAGCGGGTGGCTTCGGCCAGGGCATGGGCACTGCCCAGCAGCAGGGGTAGCAACAGCAGCAAGCGCAAGGTCATGGTTGGGTTATCCAAGTGATTCGTGGGTAGCCGGACAGGGGATGTTCGTCCACCAGGGCTTCGACGCCGAACACCTCGCGCAACAGCTCTGCAGTGAGGACGTCCTTGGGCGTGCCGCTGGCAACGATGCGCCCATGTTCGATCACGTACAGGCGATCGCAGAAGGCGGCCGCCAGGTTGAGGTCGTGGAGGCTGGCGAGGGTGCCGATGCCCAGGCCCTTGATCAGTTGGAGCAATTGCAACTGATAGTGGGGGTCGAGGTGGTTGGTCGGTTCGTCGAGGATCAACAACTGCGGTTGTTGGGCCAGGGCGCGAGCAAGGATCACCCGCTGTTTTTCCCCGCCCGACAACGTGGCGAAGGCATGATCGCCAAAGCCTTCGAGCCCCGCCGATTCCAACGCCTGGAGCACCCATCTGCGGTCTTCTTCGTTGTCGCCATCAAACAAGCCCTTATGAGGCGTGCGACCCATGGCGACCACTTCTTTCACCGTCAGGCCAAAGGCGTCGGGAAACTCTTGCAGCACCACGGCGATGCGCTGTGCGCACCAGCGCGAGGATTGTTGCCAGAGGTTGTGATGCTCGAGTCTGACCTCCCCCTGTTCCGGCCGGCTGAAGCGATAGGCGCAGCGCAACAGGCTGGTCTTGCCGCTGCCATTGGGGCCGATCAATCCGACAAACTCCCCGGCCGCCACCTGCAGCGTGGCGTCACGCAGCTGGAACTGGTGATGGCAATGGCCATGGCCCAGGGGCGTCCAGGCGAGATTGGAAAGGGTCAGGGAGGTCATGCGTTCACTCAAGTTATTGGCTCGCAACCCCAGTCCATTGTGGGAGAGAGCCTGCTCGCGATCGCGGTGGGTCAGCCGATTAAGATGCGACTGACCGATTGCGATCGCGAGCAGGCTCGCTCCTACAGGGGAAGGTATTCATCCTTTGGGAAGCGGGCGCGATTGTAGAGGTTTCGCGCCGCTTTTCGTTAACGCGCGGTCTTCAGCTTGAAGATGAGACGATCTCAGGTTGACGATTCAAGCGTGTGACGAGCCGGTCCAGCAACCACACCACCACCAGCGAAACCCCCACCAGCGGGAACACCACCGCCAGGGCCAGCATGATGAACACCCCGGTCCTCCACGTCGGCAGGTCGTGGCGCAGCGGCGGGACGCCGAACTTGCCCAGGGGCCGGCGCTTCCACCAGATCACCATGCCGCTCACGGCGCTGAGCAGGATCATCAGGCAAACCAGCAGCACAAGGATCTGGTTCAGCGGGCCGAACATCTTGCCTTCGTGCAGCATCACGCCGGTTTCGGTGGCGCGGGCCACGACGCTGTAATGTTCCCAGCGCACATCGGCCAGGACCTTGCCGGTGTATTGGTCCACGTGCAGAGTCGCGTCGTTGCGCGGGTCATCGGCGAACACGGCGATGGTGAACACGCCCGAGGCGGTGGTTGGGAAGGTGATGCTGTAGCCGGGCTCGACCTGGCGTTCGGCGGCGATGTCCTGCACCGCCTGCAGGCTGACGGTTGGCGCGGCGGGGCCTTCGTGCATGCCGCCGTGGGCCATGTGTTCGGCATGGTCGCCGGACATCGGCATCGGCGTGTTCTCCATGGCCCATGGCACGGTCTGGCGGTGAGCGTTGTTGAGGCTGCCGGCTTCGACGTCGGACTTGGGCACGTCATTCCACATCGCCGCCGGGAAGCGGTTCCAGAGGTCCGCGTATTGCTTGCCCCAGAAGCCGGTCCAGGTCATGCCGCTGAGCAACATCACCAGCAGGAACGCGGCGCCCCAGAAGCCGACGACGACGTGCAGGTCACGCCAGAACACCCTCCCGCGCGCGCTCCAGCGCGGCCAGAGGACGCCGGCCGACGACTGCCCGCGCGGCCACCACAGGTACAGGCCGGAAACCACCAGCACCACGCCCCAGCCGGCGGCCATTTCCACCAAGCGGTCACCCACCGTGCCGATCAGCAACTCGCCATGGATCGCCCGGGCCATGGCTTGCAGATTGTTTTTTGCATCCTGCTCGCCGAGTACGTTGCCACGGAAGGGGTCGATGAAGACGTTCAGCTCGTGGCCCTTGTCGATCACCACGAATTGCGCGCTGCGTTCGGCGCTGACCGGTGGCAGGTACTGCTTGACCTGGCCTTCGGGGTAGGCCTGGCGGACCTGCTTGAGCAGATCGTCGGCTGCCAGGGTGTGATGCCCGGCCGGTACGTTCAACAGGTTGCCGTACATCAATGGGTCGAGTTGCGGCTTGAACAGGTAAATGATGCCGGTCAGGGCCAGCATGACCATGAACGGCGCCACGAACAGCCCGGCATAAAAAT
This sequence comes from Pseudomonas algeriensis, assembly GCF_048847255.1. Classification (NCBI taxonomy): domain Bacteria; kingdom Pseudomonadati; phylum Pseudomonadota; class Gammaproteobacteria; order Pseudomonadales; family Pseudomonadaceae; genus Pseudomonas; species Pseudomonas algeriensis. Next base: position 182,352 of record NZ_JBKKRK010000009.1, read on the forward strand.
GCCAGCGCCAGGCCAGGTTGTAGAAGTTCGGTTTCGGTAGGCTCATTGCAAAGCGCTCCGCAGGGCAAATTCGGTTCTTCAAATGGGGGCTGAACGATGCAATCCATGTGGGAGCGAGCCTGCTCGCGAAAGCGGACCAGCCAACAATGATGTGAATGACACATCACTTTCGCGAGCAGGCTCGCTCCCACAGTTTTTTATGTTTGCTTCGGCCAAGCTGTCAGGCGCTCATACCCGCATGCAGGACAGCCTTGGGCTGTCCCGCATGCGGGTGAGCAAGCGTCAGGCTTACGCGTCGAGGGGCGGTGCGCGGGTGCGGGCGCCAGGGAAGAGCGCCGGTCGGGCATGGCCCAGGCGCGGGAAAGGGCTCGTGTAGGTGCGGGTAAACGGTGTGGCGAAGACGGTGAACGTGTGGCTGCCAGGCAACGCGGGGCAGTTGAACAGCAGGCTGCAATAACCGCATTTCTCCCACAGCGCATGATGGTCGCTCTGGGGCGGGCAATCGTCATCTGCTGGCGCTTCGTGCGCCGACATGTCCATGCCCATCTCCATGTCCATGCCTATGGATACAGGCGTGGACATGGACATGCGCTGATCCATCGGCATCGACTGGGAAACCAGCGGGCCGATAAAAATCATCAGCATGGCGAACAGGCTGATCCAGCTACCGCGGGTCAGGCTCAGTGGCTGACGGCGGTGCATGGAAAGGCTGGCGCGACGAAGTTGCATGGGCGGCTATGTCTATTGGGCGTGCATGTGCGTTTGGGTGCCGTCGGGGGCTTTTTTCTGCACCGTGACGTTCACCGTGACATCCCCGGCCTTTTCGAAATGCAAGGTCATGGGGAAACGTTTGCCGTCGCTGAGCAGGCTACGGTCCTTCAGGTCCAGCAGCATTACGTGGTACGCCATCGGTGCGAAGGTCACCGTTGCGCCTGGAGCGATAACTATGCCGTCCACCGGTTGCATTTTCATCAAGTCGTTTTGCATCACATGTTCATGGAGCTCGGCCTTGCCGGCGATGGGTGAGTCGACACTGAGCAGTTTATCCTCGGACCTGCCGCTGTTGTGGATAATGAAGTAGCCGGCGACGGTCGGCGCATTGGGCGGCAATTCCTGGGACCACGGGTGGGCGATCCCAAGCTCCCCGGCCTTGTACTGGTGAGCTTGGGCGAAGCCAACGGGAAGCAGCAGGGCGACCAGCAGGATGAGTCTGTTCAACATGGCAATTCTCCGGAACGATTCAGGGCGCAGTGTGTGCGGAAGAATCAGGCCAGAGGCGAGGCGCGGGGATTTAGACTGGGCCATTGTTGGCGTGGCGTGGGGCTGTCGAGCTTCGAATGGACGACATTGCGATGGGCCAGTTGCGCATCCAGATACAACTGCGGGGCGTGCCCGGCAATCGCCACCAACGGCGCCGGGCCTGAGCAGCACCAGCAATGCTGCATGGTCGAGTGAGGATCCTGTCGCGGCGTTCCCTGTTCGAACTTACCCAGGGAAATCGCCACCATTTTTGTTCCGCCGGAAGAGCAGAAACTGCCCCAGAGCAATTGTTCGGTTGGCGTGTCGGCGGTCGTACCGCTGCCATTGGAAAGCGGCATGGCGAGCATGTTGAACAGCACTGCGAAGCAGGCGATCCAGGCAAATGCAAGCCGTTGTCGGGACATGGGGCAATCCGCTCGGTTGGGCGATCAGGTGGCCGGTATTTAGCCTGATCGGGAGACAGAAGTAAAAAAGCCACGTGCGGTGTAGGGTCGCAGGGCTTGTGAGTAACAGTAGCAAAATATTTTCAGATGAGTGGTGCTGACGGGACAGGCTTGTAGGACTGTGCAGGTTTCTGTCAGACCCACTGCCGCAGCCCCAGCAACACCTCATCCGCCGTCCCAAACTCCCGATCCACCTCCGGCAACATTGGCCGCTTCAGTACCAATACCGGCACTCCTCGCTCCCGCGCCACGTCCAGCTTCGGTTCAGTCGCGGTACTGCCGCTGTTCTTGCTCACCAGCACATCGATCCGCCGCCGTTCGAACAGCTCACGCTCGCCCTCGATATGAAACGGCCCCCGGGCTCCAATCACTTCGCAGCGCTCATTGCCGGGGTAAACGTCCAACGCCCTCAAGGTCCAGAATTGCTCTGGCGGGATTTCATGCATGTGTTGCAGCGGCTCTCGGCCAAGGGTGAATAGAGGCCGGTGGAAGGGGCGCAGGGCCTGGATCAGTTCGGCCCAGTCGGCGACTTCGCGCCAGTCATCGCCGGCCCGGGGCTGCCAGGCCGGACGGCGCAGGGCCCAGCAGGGGATGGCACAGGCGTGGGCCGCATGGGCGGCGTTGTGGCTGATTTGGGCGGCGTAGGGGTGAGTTGCATCCAACAGCAGGTCGATGCCCTCGGCGCGGATGAATTGCGCCAATCCTGCGGCGCCGCCATAGCCGCCGACGCGCACCTGGCAGGTCAGGTCGGTGGGGATGCGGCCGATGCCGGCCAAGCTGTAGATGTGCTGGGGGCCAAGCGTGCGGGCGATGGCCAGGGCTTCGGTGACGCCACCGAGCAGCAGGACACGTTTCATTTCAAGGCTCTTCATGACAAGGCTCCGGCGTGGCCGACAATCCCACCCTGGCGGTCGATGGCGAAGACTTCGACCTGGACCTGGGCCGGTACCACGCTGCGGGCGAAGGCCAGCGCGTGCTCGCACACCGCATCGCCGAGGGCGATGCCGGCGGCGCTGGCCATTGCCAGGGCTTGCTGGCTGGTATTGGCTTGCCGGATGCCCTGTTGCAAAACCTCATCGGCGCCGATGGCGGCGGCCCATTCGGCCAGTTGTGGCAGGTCGATGCTCGAATGGCGGCTGTGCAGGTCCATGTGGCCGGCGGCAAGCTTGCTGATCTTGCCAAAGCCGCCGCAGAGGCTGAGTTTTTCCACCGGTACCTTGCGCACATGCTTGAGCACGGCGCCGACGAAATCGCCCATTTCGATCAGGGCGATTTCCGGCAGGTTATAGACCCGGCGCATGGTGTCTTCGCTGGCGTTGCCGGTGCAGGCGGCGATGTGCAGGTAGCCGTTGGTTTTCGCCACATCGATGCCCTGGTGGATCGATGCGATGTAGGCCGCGCAGGAAAAGGGCCGGACGATGCCGCTGGTGCCAAGGATCGACAGGCCGCCGAGAATGCCCAGTCGCGGGTTCATGGTTTTCAGCGCCAAGGCTTCGCCACCCTCGACATTGACCGTGACTTCGAAGCCACCGGCGTAGCCGCTTTCCTCGGCCAGCCGGCCCAGGTGATCGTTGATCATCTGGCGTGGCACCGGGTTGATTGCCGGCTCACCGACGCCCAGCACCAGCCCCGGTCGCGTCACCGTGCCCACGCCGCGACCGGCGACGAAGCGCACGCCGGGTTCGGCTACCAAGCGCACTTGGGAAAACAGCAGGGCGCCGTGGGTTACGTCCGGGTCATCGCCAGCGTCCTTGATCGTCCCGGCCTCGGCGCCTTGCTCGGTCAATCGGCAGAACTCCAGCCGCATCTGCACCTGCTTGCCCTTGGGCAAGACGATTTCCACGGCGTCGGCCTCGGTGCCGCGCAACAACAAGCGTGCCGCCGCCAGGCTGGTGGCGGTGGCGCAGCTGCCGGTGGTCAGGCCGCTACGCAGGGGGGCGGGTTGTTCGGCGGTTTCGTCACGCATCGAGGGGCTTCGTCAGGTCCAGCAAGGTAATCGGCAGCGCCTGGCGCCAGGTGTCGAACTCACCCAACGGCTGCGCCTGGGCAATGTGGATGCGGGTCAGCTCACCGCCATGGCGTTCGCGCCAGCCCATGAGGGTCATTTCGCTCTGCAGGGTCACGGCGTTGGCGACGAGCCGCCCGCCGGGCTTGAGGTGGGCCCAGCAGGTGTCGAGTACGCCTTCGCGGGTGACGCCGCCGCCGATGAACACCGCGTCCGGCCGCTCCAGGTTTTCCAACGCTTGCGGGGCGCTGCCGCGAATCAATTGCAGGCCCGGCACGCCGAGTGTGTCGCGGTTGCGTTCGATCAAGCCTTGGCGGCCCTCGTCGGCTTCGATGGCCAGGGCCCGGCAACTGGGGTGGGTGCGCATCCATTCGATGCCGATGGAGCCGCTCCCGGCACCGACATCCCACAGCAATTCACCGGGCGTGGGGGCGAGGCGGGCGAGGGTGATGGCGCGCACGTCGCGCTTGGTCAATTGGCCGTCATGTTCGAACGCGGTGTCCGGCAAACCGGCCAGGCGTGACAGGCGCTGTGTCGATGGTTCGGCCCGGCATTCGATGGCGATCAGGTTCAGGTCGGCGACGGTTTCATCGGACCATTGCGCGGCGCAACCGTCGATCCGGCGTTCTGCCGCACCGCCGAGATGCTCCAGCACAGTCATGGCGCTCGGGCCGAAGCCGCGCTCGCGCAGCAAGGTCGCCACCGCGCCGGGGCTGTGGCGATCATTGCTCAGCAGCAACAGCCTGACGCCTGTGGATAAATACCCATTGAGCACCGCCAGGGGGCGCGCCACCAGCGACAGCGTGACCACTTCCTGCAACGGCCAGCCCATGCGCGCCGCCGCCAGCGAACAAGAGGACGGCGCGGGGATGACCAGCATCTGATCACCCGGCACTTGTTTCGCCAGGCTGGCGCCCACGCCATAGAACATCGGATCGCCGCTGGCCAGCACGCACACTGCTTCGCCCTTTCGAGCCAGCAGCGGCTCCAGGGAGAACGGGCTGGGCCATAGCTCCCTTTCGCCGCGAATACACAGTGGCAACAGTTCCAACTGACGAGCGCTGCCCAGAATCCGCGGCGCCCGCAGCAATGCATGGCGAGCCGTTCGGCCCAGGCCCTTGAAGCCATCTTCACCGATGCCCACTACAGTCAGCCAGGGGGTCATCTCTGTTCCTCGAATAAATGGGGTTGTTCGGCGCACTGGTTGCGTCCGCGAACCGGGCCGCCATCATACCGCGCCCTGGCGGATCAGGCGTGGACCATCCCTTGTGGGAGCGAGCCTGCTCGCGATGCCGGCGACACATTCAACACTCATTCTTTCAGGCACACCGCTATCGCGAGCAAGCTCGCTCCCACAGTGTTCGCCTTAACTGAACAGCATTGCTTCCACAGTGGGATGTGTGATGGATACAGGATTTGTGTATGCACGATCGGCAATCCGACCAGCAAGCTTTTCATGACCCCAGGCAAAGCAGGCATAATGGCGGCCTTTCGCCGATGCGGCGCTCCTACTTGCCGGTTATAACTTGAACGAACGTCCGTCCTGCCACGTCATACGCCCCTCGGGTTGCCCCGGGTTGCTGCGTGTCGTCCAGGCGCTGGACGGTGGGATCTGTCGGATCAAGCTCGATGGCGGTTCGATCCAGGCGGACCAGGCCGAGGCCGTGGCATTGGTGGCCGAGCGGTTCGCCGGCGGTGTGATCGAGGCGACCAACCGAGCCAACCTGCAAGTTCGTGGGATCGGCCCCGAGCGCGACGCGCTGATCGAGTCTTTGCTGGCTGCTGGGCTTGGCCCTCGCAATCCGGCCGGCGATGACGTGCGCAATCTCATGCTCAGCCCCTCGGCCGGCATCGATCGGCGGATGCTCATCGATACTCGCCCATTGGCCGAACAGATCCTCACTACGTTGCAAACCCACGAACGTTTCCATGAACTGTCGGCCAAGTTCGCCGTGCAACTGGACGGTGCAGAAGCACTGGCGATGCTGGAACATCACCACGACCTGTGGTTGTCGGCGTTGGTACGCGATGGTGAGCCCTGGCTGGCCTTCGGCTTCGCTGGCGTCCCGCTGGACGAGCCGGCGGGACGGGTACCCCTGGCCCAAGGGCACGCCTTGGTGGTGGCGGTACTTGAGCTGTTCCTCGACCTGGCCCGCCCCGACCAGAACCGCATGCGTGAGTTGCTGGCTGAATTCTCCGCGGATGAATTCGTCACGCTTTTGGCCCGCCGGGTACCGCTGCAACCCTGCCCGGATTGGCGGCGGGTTGCTTCGACCGATGGCCTGCACATCGGTATTCATCCCCAGCATGACGAGGGCGTTTTCGTTGGCGCCGTGGTTCCCCTGGGCCGGCTCGATGCCGCCATGCTGCGCGGCGCGGCGCGACTGGCGCGGGAGAAGGGCGACGGCAGCCTTCGTTTCACCCCTTGGCAAAGCCTGTTGCTGCCTAACGTTCGCGCCGATAACGCCGCCGGAGTACTGGCGCGGCTTCAGGCGCTGGGCCTGTTGGTTTCGGGCGATCAGCCCCTGGCGCAGCTCATCGCGTGCACCGGGTCCAGTGGCTGCGCCAAGGCCATGGCCGACACCAAGGCCGACGCTCACCAATTGGCGGAGCGGCTGCACCGCCGTGGCCAGGCGCTGAACATTCATTTGTCCGGTTGCCCGCGTTCCTGCGCAGCGGCCCATATCGCGCCCGTCACCTTGTTGGCGGTCGCCCCCGGTCGTTACGACCTGTATTTTCGCGATGCGACGCTGCCGGGTTTCGGCGCGTTGCAGGCGCACAATCTGACTATCGAAGCGCTCGACCACTGGCTCGACGCTCATCCCCGGAGCCCCCTTGATGCTTGATTACATCCGCGACGGTCAGGAGATCTATCGCAACTCCTTCGCGATCATCCGCGCCGAGGCCAACCTGGCGCGCATACCGGCCGATCTGGAAAAACTCGCGGTGCGGGTGATCCACGCTTGCGGCATGGTCGAGGCGGTCGATGGCCTGCAGTTTTCCGAGGGCGCGGGCACGGCCGGGCGCCAGGCGCTGGCCGCCGGTGCGCCGATCCTGTGCGATGCGCGGATGGTCTCCGAAGGCGTGACCCGGGCTCGCCTGCCGGCCAACAATCCGGTGATCTGCACCTTGCGCGACGAGCGCGTGCCGGCCTTGGCCCTGGAACTGGGCAACACCCGTTCGGCGGCGGCGCTGGAGTTGTGGCGTCCGCATCTGGAGGGCAGTGTCGTGGTGATCGGCAACGCGCCGACCGCGCTGTTCTACCTCTTGGAAATGCTCGATGCCGGGGCGCCAAAACCGGCCCTGATCCTCGGCTTTCCGGTGGGGTTTGTCGGCGCCGCCGAATCCAAGGCGGCGCTGGCGGCCAACAGCCGGGGCGTGCCGTTCGTGATCATGCAAGGGCGGCTCGGCGGCAGCGCCATGGCCGCCGCGGCCGTCAACGCCCTCGCTACGGAGGTTGAATGATGCAGCAGCCTGGACGCCTGATCGGCCTCGGCGTAGGGCCCGGTGACCCCGAACTGATCACAGTCAAAGCCTTGCGCCTGCTGCGCGAATCGCCCGTGGTGGCGTACTTCGTCGCCAAGGGCAAGAAGGGCAACGCTTTCGGCATCATCGAGGCGCATTTGCAGGACGCGCAAACGTTGCTGCCGCTGGTCTATCCAGTCACCACCGAGGTGCTGCCAGCGCCGCTGTCCTATGAAGAGGTGATCGCCGATTTCTACGACACCGCCGCCGAACAGTTGGCGGTACACCTGGACGCCGGTCGCGACGTGGCGGTCATCTGCGAGGGCGACCCGTTCTTCTACGGCTCCTATATGTACTTGCACGATCGCCTGGCCGAGCGTTATGTCGCCGAAGTCATCCCCGGCGTGTGCTCGATGCTCGGCGGAGCCTCGGTGCTCGGGGCGCCGCTGGTCTATCGCAACCAGAGCCTGTCGGTGCTCTCCGGCGTCTTGCCTCACGACGATCTCAAGCGTCGCCTTGCCGACGCGGACGCGGCGGTGATCATGAAGCTGGGACGTAATTTCCCCAAGGTTCGCCAAGTGCTCCAGGAACTGGGCATGGACGGGCGGGCGCTGTACGTCGAGCGCGCGACCATGGCCAACCAGAAAATCGTGCCGTTGGATGACGTCGAGCCGATGTCTTCGCCGTACTTCTCGCTGATCATCGTGCCGGGCGAACGGTGGCAGGGTTGATGGCCGCCAAGACGCCGGCCATCGTCATCCTTGGCCCTGGCAGCCTGGCGACGGCCCGACGGATCCAGCAGCGCTACCCCGACGCCCTGATCCACGGCCTGGCCGGGCGGGTCGAGGGCGATCGGCAGTACCTGGAATTTGGCGCGACGTTGCGCGAACTCTACCAACAGGACACGCCGATCATCGCCCTGTGCGCGGCGGGCATTGTCATCCGTACCCTGGCGCCGCTGTTGCTGGAAAAAGGCGCCGAGCCGCCGGTACTGGCGGTGGCCGAGGATGGCAGCGCCGTGGTGCCGCTGTTGGGCGGCCTGGGCGGGGTGAATGACATGGCCCGGGACATCGCGGCAACCCTGCGGGTCGCGCCGGCCATCACCACCAGCGGCGAATTGCGTTTCGGCACTTGCCTGCTCAATCCGCCGAGCGGCTACAGCCTCGGCGACCTGGAGCAGGGCAAGCGCTTCGTCTCCGACCTGCTGGCCGGTGAGCCGGTGCGTATCGAAGGCGCGGCGCCGTGGCTGGATCAGGCGCAGTTGCCGCAAGACCCGCAGGCGCGGCGCACGATCCGCGTCGGCCATGCCGAGCGTGAGGCGAGCACTCACGAACTGCTGATCTATCCGCGCAGTGTCGCGGTGGTGGTGAGCGCCGAGTTGGCTGACCTGCCGGGCGCCGTTCGTGCCGCTTTGCAGCAAGCGAACGTGGCGCTTCAGAGCCTGGCGTGCCTGGTGGCAGCGGATACGCTGATGGCCAGTGTGGCCTTGCGTGAAGCGGCGCTTGAACTCGGGGTGGCGCTGCGCTTTGTGGCGACGACGGGCGATGCCGCCACCTTGGCGCGCAGTTCGGTGCCGGCGGCGAACATCCTTTCGGCGACGGACAACCTGGCCATCGCCGTTGCCGTGCAACCCTTGGATGTGGCCCAAATCGGTCGTCCGCGCGGACGCCTGGCGGTGATCGGCCTGGGGCCGGGCGCTGCCGAGTTGATGGTGCCGGCGGTGAAAGCCGAGTTGGCGCGGGCCACCGATGTGCTCGGCTACGAAACCTATGTGCGTATGGCCGGCCCGTTTCGCGATGATCAAGTGCTGCACTGCACTGACAACCGCGAAGAAATGCAGCGCGCCCGACACGCCTTTGGGTTGGCTGCACAAGGCCGTTCGGTGATCGTCGTGTCGTCCGGTGACCCGGGTGTATTCGCCATGGCGGCGGCGGTGCTCGAAGCGTTGCACGAGTCCAGCGATCCGGCCTGGCACCAGGTTGAGCTGGAGATCCTGCCGGGCGTGTCCGCGTCCCTCGCCACCGCCGCCCAGGCCGGTGCGCCGTTGGGGCATGATTTCTGCGTGATGTCGCTGTCGGACAATCTCAAGCCTTGGTCAATCATTGAAAAACGCCTCGACCTGGCTGCCGAAGCCGATCTGGCGCTGGCCTTCTACAACCCGATTTCCCGTGCGCGACCGTGGCAATTGGGGCGTGCGCTGGAGATCGTCGGCCAGCACCGCACACCGCAGACGCCGGTGGTGTTGGGGCGCGACATTGGTCGCCCGGGCCAGACCCTGCGTGTCACCACGCTGGGGCAGCTCACCGCCGAGCAGGTGGATATGCGCACGATGGTCCTGATCGGCTCCTCCACCACCTGTGTGTTCCCGCGTGCATCCGGTGGAAACTGGGTGTACACACCGCGCTGGTATGGGGCCAAACCGGCCTGAACCGCGACACTGTTTTGTGGTAGGGGGAGCTACTGTGGCGAGGGAGCTTGCTCCCGCTGGGCTGCGAAGCAGACCCCGCCCGGCGCTTGGGTGTATCAGATTGATCGAGCCGCTGCTTTTGGGGCTGCTGCGCAGCCCAGCGGGAGCAAGCTCCCTCGCCACAGGATAAAAGTGGGTTTGCGAGTGTGTTCCGATTCTTTTGCTTTAGTTGTCGTCCGTATAAATAAAAGCGCACGTTGTGGTCTTGTATTTTCTTTGAAATGCATTGAAAGCCTTCCCGGTTGAATTGTTGGTTTTTAAGCGTTAGTTTGCCTGCCTGATAAGTGGCTAGCGTGCACTTGTCACGGCTTGGTCTATGTGTAAGTTCTCGCCAAGTTACAAATATCAATGGAATGAGAAGTCGCCGGGTTTCGCTCTGGTGACGGTATTTATTTACCTGTTCTTTTGTGCTGGAACAGGTCATGGAGTGTTTTTTATGCAGGACGCGAATAAGGATAGTAGTGGTGGGGGGGAATTCGGCAATCTTTTCAAACGGGCCGACCTCGAACGAGCCCTGTTGCCCTACCAAAACAACGAGCAATACGACACGGTCATTCGTTACTACTCTGCCTGTGTCGGCATGCCGGACTCCCACAGGCTGCTTGAGCCATTGGGGCTGTTGAAGCAGGCGCTCGCCGAGCTGTTGGGCCGCCGAAGAATCAAGCGCAGCGAGGCTGCATCCATCGTCAGCCGGTCCGGGGCTACAAAGGACGCGCCACAACTGTATAACGAGATCGACCACGAGGAGGCGCGCCTTCGGTTCAGCCTCGAACAAATGAAGAAGCCGCCAATTAAAGTGCCCAAGACCTTGCACTTCGTCTGGCTCGGTGGCGGGCTTGGCGACATTCAGCGCGATTATCTCAATGTATGGCGGCAGGTGTTGGCCGGGCAAGGTTATACGCTGAATCTTTGGTATGACAGCGATGCACTAGTTGCCTGGCAAACCAATAAAATTATTGTCGAAGCCGCGAAGGCAGATGCTCTTTCACACGTAAGTGGCACGGTGAGTGCAGAAAAACTGGCGACGCTTTACGAGGAACGCGCCATTGTACTGAAGCAACAAATGTATGCGCACATCAATGCGGCGGTGGCCAAGGGTGGATCGGCCGATGAAGCCCGCATGGATTTATTGGTTCGCGCCTACGGCCAGGATGCACAGCAGTTGCAGGCATTAAGGCAACGTAACAGGCAGAGCGTCGAGACCATGGCTGAGGGTCCCCTTCAATTGCGTGACCTTGCCGCCAGCGAGGCCCCCCTGCAGTTGCGGGGTATTTATGAGCAGGAGATGCGTTTGCGCGGCAATATGGCTGCGGCGTCCGATCTGGTACGCGCTGAAGTCCTGTTCGACCAAGGTGGAAGTTACACTGATATCGATCATCTTCCCCCATTGGCGGATGTCCTGGGGGGTGTCGATATCAGTGCCCTGGGCTTTGATGCCCGCTTGGGAATCCTGCAGTTGCTGTTGAACAACAACCCACAATGGATGCCCGGTCGTATCGAGTCCTCCAGGTATTACGCCAGCATTCCCGCTGAGCAGCTGTCGGCACTGCAGGCTTTCGCGCAGGGGCGGCCAAGCCTGGGCGAGGTTTTCAAGGCGCCGGCGGATCGCCTCGTCAGGCCCTTCGCGCTGCGCGCTGCGGCAATACGTGAATCATTGACGAATGCGTTCCTGATGGCTCACCCGGGTTCGAGCATCCTGAAAAGTGTCATCGAGCGTTTCCGCTTCAACTATGAGGTGTTGGAAGCTTCCACCCGACTGGCTGCTCAACGTGGTGTTGCATTGAGCAACGCTGGTGAGATGAGTGAATTGGTGCGCGAAGTGCTGGAGACGACGTATGGGCCTTTGGAAGAACTGCCTTCGAAAGACGCGATGTTTGCCGCATTTCTGGCCGATGCCATAGCGACCTATTTTCGCGACGGCATTCATCTTGAAAGCGAAGGGACTATCTACCTCACAGGTCCCGGCGCCATGAAAGATGGCATGGCCGACTATGCCAAAGCGCACTTGGTCCCATTTGTTGCAGAAAAACTGCGTAACGAGGCAGCCATCGCCCCCTATTCAACAGTTAACGGCGTCACTGAAGAAGAGCTGGATCATTCATGGAAGGTCAATGGCGCCGAACCAGAAAAATGGGTCAGCAATGAGTGGGCGCGTTGGAAAGAGAACAAGTATCCACGTTATAACGGCGACATCGCGCAACTGCTCCAGCATTCGACGATCAAGTTCCAACAGGGCTGGCCGCTGATCGAAGGGCGAGCGGTACTGTTGACGGATGTATTGGAGCGATTGGTCGAGGGGCTTGGCGAACCCTTCGTCGAGGCGATGAGCCAGGGGCACGACGGTGAAGTCCGCTTCGAGAAGCCGCTGCCGTTGAGTTTCGATGATCGCCAGCGTATCCGGCGCCAGACAACCGATACGCTGGCTCCGGCATTCCTGAGCGATGCAAAGATGCAGAGCCTGGGGATCGACGACGTACTGGTCGATATCGCCAGCGGCACCCGGCGCTTCATAGAGGCCAGCCCGATACAGCGGCTGTCGCTGGGCGTGTTGCTGGGCTTGGACACCCTGGATAACCCGCGTTTCAATGCTTTCACCAGTGAGTTGGAAAACCTGGCCAACAGCGTTGCCGAACAGGGTATTGCCGGCCGTTACGCGGTTATCGAGCGGCAATTGTTCAAGCGTAAGACGGCCAGCTTCATGAATGGCCTGGTGAGCGACTCGGCGGATGCGCCGCTGCCGTCCGACAGCGCGCTGGAGCTGAAGAAAACGGCCTTGAAACAGGCGCGGACGTTGTTCCAGTGGGGGCGTCAAGTCGCACGGATCCAGAAAGTGGCGACCCTTGAACATCGCCTAAAGGTCGTTGAACGCTCCGCGCAGGTGCTGGACGGATTCGGCCACAACGGCGTGCAAATGATCCCCCAGGATTTGCTGCTCGATAGCGATGGCGAGGCGATTGGCGGGCGCTGCTATCCCCTGGCGTTGGTAATGAGCGCAGCGCTGGCCCAGGGTGAAGTGTCTTCCGGGCACTTGCGCGGACGCTTCTACCTGGCGGTGCTCGAACCCAGTGAGGCCGATGCCCAAGCCTTTCTGCGGTCGCTGGAAGCGTTGCGGGATGTACCGATGCCTGAGGTCGGAACACGTTTGGGGCAGGCGAATCTGGATCAGGTCAAAAACCTGCTCGAGACGCGCAGCGGCCCCCGTATGGTGATGCTCAATTCTGATAACCACTCGATGTTGGTGGCCAAGACTGTCAACGGCGAACGTGCCACCTATCATTTCTTCGACCCCAACTTCGGCCTGTGCAAGTTTGATCATGCGGATGGGCTGCAAACTGCGCTGGAACGATTTTTCCAGACAGAGGGCATGGCCCACTATTACGCGGCGTATGGTCCTGCCGCTCGACCGGAATTCGATCTGATCGACTTGCACAGCGAAAAGATCGCTGCCTTGACGCTGGCTGGCGGCTTTACCGTGGAACACCTGCTCAGGCCCGACCCCTTGCCAGGAAAACCGGTTGCAATTCGCCAACGCTTGAACAGTGCCCATGGCAGATCCTTGGCGGAAAACGCGCACTTGGGCAGCAGTTTACTGAAGCTGGATAGCCACTGGTGGGGCCAGCAGATCGCCCAGGCAACGGTCGGCTTGCAAGAGCTGCATGGCTCGACGACCCCGCTGGTGCCCTTGTTCGAAACGCTGGAAATCACGCCGGAAGGCAAATACCGGGTGAGCCTGATCGATCCAGCGCACCCACAACAGCCGGTCCGCGTGCTCAGCGACGATCATCGCCTGTTGCGGATCAAGAATTGGCTGTCGGAACAGTTTTCGACCCTGGCGCGCAAACCCGTGCAGATGGGCAGCGTCCTGGACCCGACCGAGGCCGGGAGTGTTCATACCCTCAATGCGGGTTTCACCATCCAGGCATTGATGAACGCCTTGCGCAGCCGGGAAGGCTCTGACCGAACGCTGACCACCGCCGTTCGCCTGCATGCCTACGTCAACTATGCGCAGCTGGTGCATGGCAACGTTGTGGATGTGGCGGGCCTGGTGCAGTTGGTCCGTACCGCGTTGACGGAAGAACGGCTCATCGCTCGCACGTGCGCGCCGATTGTCGGCCAGGCGCTGGGGCATGCGGCCAACGAAGGCGTCGGCGCGGTGTTGGGGTTGGCCAATGTCGGCTTTGATATCTATCAACTGAAGACGGCACGCAACGGCATTGAGACGGCGCAATTCGGGACCCAACTGGCGTTCGACTCTGCCAGCCTGGCCCTGATGGCGGGCGGCATCGGGGCAGGGTTGGCCGCCGCGTCGACTGCAGCGGCGGTACTCGGAGGCGCGGGGGTGATATTGGGGGGCTTGGCCGTCGGGGTCGCTGCACTGGCCCAGGGGTTCGCCAGCATTGCTCGCGAAGCGCAACAAGTCGGAGATTTTTTTGCCGATCTGGAGCAGGCCTATCGTGGCGATGGCTACTACCATGATCACAAGTTGGACGCGTGGGTGCCACGTTCGCCACTGCTGATCAAAAGCATTGACCTGAACGACGGAACGGTGCAGCTCGACAGTCCAAAGCTGTATCCCCTGCATGATCATTTCGGTGTGCCGGGTTTCGATCCCGATGACGCGCGGGCGATCGACATCCGTCGAGAGTTGGGGCTGCCCAGACAGATCGGATTCGCCCCGCCCAGCGGACGACCCATCGTGCTGCCCTGCACGCCGCAAACCACGTACGGTTATGAATACAAGGCGCTACCCTTTGCTCGCTGGCGCCATGATCGCGGCTTCGACACGGCTCGCCGGCTGGAAAAAAAGCAAGCGGACGGTACGTGGCTGTTCCTGTTCTCGTTCTATTCGTTTCCTTCCGATTACATTCTCAATCGTCTGAACCCGGTGTACGGCGAAACGGTCGTCCGGGTGTACCTGGATGCGGTGGAGCGCACGCTCGTGGTTCCTGTCCTGCCGCAGGCCTGGCAAGGAAAGCTGTCCTATTGGCTCAGGGGCGCCGGCGCACTCTGTACCGTGGCGCTCAATCCCGGGGTGAACCTAAGGCTTGTCGCCCCGAACCTGACGTATTGTCGCTGGGTGTTGCAGGCAACCTGGGCCAAAGGCAGTGATATCCGGGTCGAGCCGTCCGGTGAGTTGTACATCGGCTCTATCCATGTCGCTCGTGTCGGCCGGAACGAAGTGCTGATTCGCACAGCCGACCAATTGTTCAGTGTCACCAGGGATAAGCGCCAGCTGGATATAGTCGAGCAGACGGCGCCCGAAGGGCTCGATGAACAGGCGTTGCTTGACCACTACCAGGGCCTGGCGCGCGCGCATCGATTGGCGTTGCCTTATACAACGATCGACCGCTACCTGGTTCCATTCGAGGATCCTCGACAACCTCGCTATACCACGGCCTGGTATGACGCGGCCGAAGACCGTTTCCTTTACATCCGCGACGACATGGAAGTACTCGGCGAGCCACGATTGTCACTGGTCGTGGATGATTCGGCGTATTTTTACGATCCGGACGGGTACCAGATCTGGCAGGCGGATTGTGCGACGGGCCTACTCGAATGTCGTTATGTGCTACTCGTCCAGGAGGGCAAGAGCACCATTCGCAACATCGAGGCTGATGCCCAGGGAGTAATTCATGTTTTGCAGGAGCACGTTGATGACCATCAAGCCGTCCGGCAATACCGATACCTGATTCATGACGGGCAATTATCACTGAGTTCCGTCACTTGCGACACGGCACCGCAGCTGCAAGCGCTGCTGTTGACTGGCAATACGCTGGCCGAGTGGTCGTCCGTGCTGGGCAATTTCGCTCGACTGGGCGCCAACCCCTCGAACACTGGGTCTACGGCCGTCTATTGGCAACCGGCCGCGTATGTTTCGATCTGTTGGACAATTGCGCCCAACGTCCGAGACATGGCCTGGATACGCCGTAGCGATCGTTGCCTGATCCCTGCACCACCGGCCCAGCACCATGCCCGAGGTTGGGACGACTCGATCAAGAGCCTGGACGGTCTGATGCTCTTACCCATGGCCGACGACAGCGATGTGTTCTTCGTTTACCAGCGAGTCAGCCCCAACCAGACGCTCTGCCGACTGCAACGCAGCGTGACGGACGGTAAGGCGCAGTGGACGCACCAATGGATGCAGCCAGAGGGGCTCAGGCAGGTCCTGGCGGTCGAAGGGGGCTATGTGGCACTCGATGAAAACGGGCTGTTTTTCAACTTGGTTGCGCAAGGCGCGCTGCAGTTCGCCGGTGTGAGTGAGCGGTGGCTCAAAGACCGTGCCCAGTGGTGGCAGGCGCTTGAGCCGCTGGCCAAGCGCTATCCGGCCAAGGACTTCGCCATTGCCGGCGTGCGCAACACCGTCGGTGACGGCAATCTCTGTGCATGGTACGTGACGCACCGATTGTTGTTATGCGATCCGGGGCTGGACAAGGAAGTGCGCTTGCTCGGCGTGATACCGGACAACCAGTCGGTCTGGCTGTTCAATCGGTCTAACGGTGAAGTATTGAGCCAGCCGTTCTTCGACGTGCAGCAGCTTGACCAGGCTTTTGGCACCGGCTCGCAACTGTTGTCAGGCGCCAGCCTGCCGGCTTATCAACGGGAATGGGCGGGCTGGCGGTTCGCTGACGTCACGCTCGAAGGCTCCGGATTGCGCGGCATAAGCGTGGACGGTGTGGTGTTGGCGCTGCGTCATCAGGAAACGGCGACCATCACCGGGGTCAATCACGCCTGGGTGACTGTTCAGGGCGAGCACTTGGTCGAAGGTCTCCAACGATTGCTGGAAACGGCCCGGCATGACGAGTTCGTGTCGGTGGAGTCCGAGCCTGGGAGCCTGCGCTGGTATGACGTGCAAAGCGCCCGGTTGCTGCGGGTAACCGGCAAGAATCTACCCACGGACTTCACCCTGCTGGGCACTCAAGCGCAGATAAGCGTGTTATTGCACGAGCATCAGGACGGGCGGGTGCATATTTATCCGGACAAGCGAAGCATCGGGCCGTTCGATTATATCCAGCGCAACGCCCAGGTGCTGGTGGTTGAAGGAGAGAGTGTCGGCTGCGATCTTTCGCCGCTGATTCCCGACGAGGTCACCCGGTTGATTCTGCGCCTGGGCCAAGGCTCGGTGACGTGCCAGTTGACGAAGCCGGTGTGGCTGAAACTGGCGTCGGTCATTGTCGACTGTCGTCATGCCCTGGGTGAAACGCCCGCCACGCCAAGCACCTTGATCTGCGCATTCGATGAGCCGGAAAAACTCGTGTTCGAGATCGTCCAGGCGCACCTGGTCATCGTTGACCCGAACAGTGAACGCTGCTTGATTCTGCGTGATGTGTGTTCCGCCGATCCGGTATTGCGTGGCGAACTGTGCCTGGGCTTCAACGCTGCACAAGCGAGCCCGGTGTCGATGTTTGTGACGCGGTTAAAGGCGTTGGGTGCGACCAGCAGTGCAACGCTGGAGGAGCTGCTGGCGCCAGCGCCGGTCGCAGGGTAAGCCGTCTCCCGTCACGGCACCAGGTAACCTCGCACCCCGGTAAAAATGATCTGCGCCGCCAAGGCGCAGACAAACAGCCCCATCAGGCGGCTGACGATCTGCAAGCCCTGGTCGCCGAGAATCCGCTCGATGCGGCTGGACAGGTACAGCACCACGCCCACGGTAAAGCTGGCCAGGGCGATGCTGATGATGGCCATGAGTTTGTCGTCCCAGTGCGGCTGGCTCACGCCCATCACCAGCAGGGCGCCGATGGTACCGGGGCCGACGGTCAACGGAATGGTCAGCGGGACGATGGTCACGTCCTGCTGCACATTATCGGTCTGCACGGCCGACTTGCCTTGGGCCATGCCCAGTGCCGAAATGAACAACACACTGCCGGCGCCGATCCGGAATGCGTCCACGGTGATGCCGAACACGCTGAAAATCACCCGCCCAAACAAATACAGCAACACGCTGGAGATCAGCGTCGCGGTCGCGACCTTCCAGGCCAGGCGGCGTTGTTCCTTGCGCGAATAGCCGCGAGTCAGCCCGATAAAACATGACAGCACGAAGAAGGGGCTGTAGAGCACCAGCATCTTCAGATAAACGCTGAATAGTACATGGAGCATGGTTCAGACTCATTGCGAAAGACGTTGTCGGAGTCTATCAGTCTCTGAAACGACTGTCGGCATTTGATTGAATGCGGTGGAGGCGTATTTCTTATTTGTTGGGCTGTTTTTACTTGTCCGATGGGTGTTGGTTGGGCTGGATTATTTTAAAGTTACAAGTCAGGTGTTGTTGTGTTTGGTTGGCTTGATTAGTGTGAGGCTGCAAGTCACGGAATGGCTTGTCTAATTAATTTAAGGAGTAAGTTATGAGTATTGAAGTATGTGATAGTTCGGTAGCGACCTGTGTGGCTCGCCTGGAAAGTTATGATGTCTATCCTGATATTAGTCCGCGCTCGTTCTATTCCGGCGATGTTGAGCCCCCGGCCAAGGGCTCGGTCGTTGGTGAAGGCATCCTGGCTTTTGCCGGTGGCCTTGCGCCCCAGCACCAGGAAGATGCGCAGCATGCTTTTCTCTTCGCCTCACTGGTCGCCAACAAACAATTTCCGCTCGAGTCCCAGGGACGGGAGTGGTACTACAAGTTCGTCGAAGTCATGACGAATGCAGGTTGGGTCCCGACGCAGCGTTACTATGATGACCTGAACATTTCCGGTAACACCGTGCGAATGGATAAGCTGGTGTTGGATATCCTGGCCTCCGTGGTGACGGGGGTTGCCCTCGGAGGCGTGACATCGGCGTTGCTGTTGAGAGTCGCTGGAGATGCAATCACTGCATTGCAGAGGAAAGAAAAGGCGTTGACGCTTTATGAGCGAAACCTGCTGGAACATGGGGTCGGCGGAATGGCGGCCGGCACCTGTGTCGAGATCGACGGTGAAGTCAGCATGTTACTGGGTACCGTACGGTTTACTCGGCGCAACAGTTCGACCCAGGTCTTGTTTGCCGATTGGAGTAGTCGTGACGTCAAGTTATATAAAGGTGAGTCGGTGTTCAGGAAAGTTCCAGGTATTGTGGAACAAACCAGGGGCATTATTATCAGGCGGCTGGGTAGCCATGCGGTGAGCAAAATCGAAGAGTACGAAATTTAAGCTTTATTTCAATAAGGCAGCCGGGCGACGGCTGCCTTGTTTTTAGGAAAATAAATAACATGGACGAGGAATATTCGGTTTTTGTTAACGCGGCGGCGGTTGTTTTAGTTCCCTCTTCTGCGCGGGAAGCGGGAGCTGACGACCTCATGAATTCGCTCTTGCTCGCGCAATTGGTTGCCAACAAGAGTCTGCAGCGCTTACCGATCGCTGATTGGTACGGCGCTTACATGGATGTCTTGAACGTCGCCTGGGTCTCGGGTACTAAACGGCGAAAAGACCTGTGGCCAAAAAAGGAAGACGTCAACTCGCCACTCAAGTGGGCTGCAGCCTTTCCCCTGGATGATCGGCCGGATCAGCAACAGCAGATCATGGCGGTATTGGCGCGTGTCGCAGCGTTATCCGGCACGCTGCCCGCAATGGGAATCCTGCGCAAGCACGCGCAAAAACAAAGTGAAGCTGACCCGACGCTGCTCCCACCATCGTCCAAACCCGTGCGCTTGCTGGTGATTGTGGCGCAAAGTGCTGTTTCGATAACCGGTCTCTGCCTGCAATTCAACACAGGAAAAGTGATCGATGCCAACCCTTGGGGACAACGTTTTGATGCCGAGGGCATCGACGGTGCTGTATCGGTGCGTTATGTCCGGATGCAACTGAGCGAAACACTGTTTGCGCCGGCTCGTGAGGTTATCGCCCGCAAGGTTGGGGCGCTCGTGGCTGACAATGTTGTGGATATCTCCGAGGCGATCCACGATGCGGTGGCGCCTTCTGTCGAGGAGGTGGGCCGATGACGGGGTTCGCTCCATCCGCAGGGGTTGTTGGCGGCAGTATTGTTTCGTTTGCGGCAGGTCTGGCCGCTTCCCAGAGAGAAGACGTGTATTTGAGTACCTTCTTCGCGCAACGGGCCACCAGGGCTGCCTACGATGCTGGGTTATCCGGGAATTGGT
Source organism: Pseudomonas algeriensis (assembly GCF_048847255.1). Taxonomy (NCBI): domain Bacteria; kingdom Pseudomonadati; phylum Pseudomonadota; class Gammaproteobacteria; order Pseudomonadales; family Pseudomonadaceae; genus Pseudomonas; species Pseudomonas algeriensis. The sequence goes on from NZ_JBKKRK010000009.1 coordinate 202,052, forward strand.
TCGACTACTACTGCAATCAACTCAAATACCTGGGTTGGGACGTACCCCGTCCGCAAACGTTACCGGCCATTGAGGGCCCGCCGATGGGGGCGGGGGCGGCGCAACAGATCGAGGCCCGTTTTGGCGAAGCATTTCATGCTCCGGCCAGTGGTGCGTTAATGGCGCTCAGGCACAATCCGGAAGCGCTTGGGCTGTTCGAATCAACCACCTTGTCGCGCGATACGGGTATTTTCCAGATGATTCCTTGTGTGCCCAAAGGCGCCCATCGAATTGAAATGGGCGTCTATCATTGCCAGTTCCAGCTGCGCCGACAGGTGTCTCGGTTCTTGTTCATCGAGCGAGGCGACTGGGTGCGCAACAGCGTGGAGCAAATGACCTTCATCACTTTCAATACGCTGTACTACGCCACCTTCAGAGACAAGGTAAAACGCTCGGTGATGTCTCAAGCGTCCACCTACCTCAGCGCCCTGGAGCTTTGAAAAGGCTTTCTTGCAGGCTTGGGTCGGGTTCAATAAGTCGATGCGGTCGGTTTTTGCTGATCGCGCTGGGCTACCCAATGTTCGATCAGCTCGCGCAGTTGTGACAGCTCCACAGGCTTGGCCATGTGCCCGTCCATCCCGGCCTGGCGGGCGCGCTCCTTGTGCTCGGCCAGGATGTGCGCGGTGAGCGCTACCACTGGCGTGCGGGTGCGCTGGTTACCCATTTCCCAGGCACGCAATTGCTGGGTAGCGGAAAAACCGTCGAGGATCGGCATTTCGCAGTCCATCAGGACCAGGTCGTAGCGCTGCTCCTTCATGGCCTTGAGGGCTTCCTCACCGTTGCTGGCGGTGTCGGGTTGCAGGTTGAGCTTGCCGAGCATGCCGCGGATGACCTTGGTGGAGATGCTGTTGTCCTCGGCCACCAGGATGCGGAAGTCGCTCGGCACTTTCACCGGGATGGGCGGGCCTGCATTCACTTGCATGCTCGTCGCCTGGCCCCGGTTGCGCTGGTTCAGCTCGTCCGCCAGGGTGGTCTTGAGGGTATAGCCGGCCACCGGCTTGGCGAGGATGCGCTTGACCCCGCTGTTGCGCGCCACGATCTTGCTCGGCGCGTTGCTGATGCCGGTGAGCATGATCAACAGGATGTCGTGGTTCAGGCTCGGGTCTTCCTTGATCTTGGCCGCCAGTTGCATGCCGGTCATGCCCGGCATGTTCTGGTCCAGCAGCACCACGTCAAAATAGTCCCGCAGGTGCGCCTTGGTGCGCAGCAGTGCCAGGGCTTCCTTGCCCGAGGGCACAGCGCTGACGTTCAGGCCCCAGGCGCTGCATTGCTGCACCAGTACTTTGCGGCAGGTGTCGTTGTCGTCGACGATCAACACCCGTGCCCCTTGCAGCGGGCCATCGAGATCGGAAGTCGGGTGTTCGAGGCGATCCGGGTCCAGCGGCAAGGTCAGCCACAGGGTACTGCCCTGGTTGCTGCCGCTTTTGATGCCGAATTCCCCGTGCATCAGGATGATCAGCTGGCGGGCGATGACCAGGCCCAGATTGCCGCCCAGGCGTGTGGCCGAGAGGAAGTTCTTGCTGTGCAGCTCGGCGTGCATCAGCGTGTCGCGCTCCTCTGCGTCCATCGGCGTCCCACTGTCCTGCACGGCGATGCGCAGGCGGGGCTGATGGCTGCGCTCGTCGAGGGCGACGACGATCAGCACTTCGCCTTCGTCGGTCTTCTTCAGGGCATTTTCCAGCAGGCTCAGCAACGCCTGGCGCAGCCGCGTAGGGTCGCCGCTGATCACGCGTGGTACCTGGGGCTGGATGAAACTGATCAGCTCGACGTTCTGCTGTTCAGCCTTGGCGCGGAAGATGCTCAGGCAATCCTCGATCAGGGCATTGAGGTCGAACTGCACATCGTCCAGTTCGATCTGCCCGGATTCGAGCCGGGAAATGTCGAGGATCTCGTTGATCAGGGTTAGCAGTTCATTGCCGGCGCTATGGATCGTCTGCACGTAGTCGCGCTGCTTGACCGACAGCGGCGTGCCCAGCAGCAACTCGGTCATGCCCAGCACGCCGTTCATCGGGGTGCGGATCTCGTGGCTGATCTTCGCCAGGAATTCGGCCTTGGCATTGATTTCGGCATTGCTCGCCGCCAGGTCGCGGCTGAGGCTGAAACGGCTTTCGTTGATCGAGCGCTGGCGCTCGCCCAGGGCGACACTCATCAACAGGCCACTGATGCAGATGAAGACCAGCAGGGTGATGATCAAGCCCTGGGGAGGGACTTCCGTAAGCCCTTGCAGTGCCGGAAGGATGATCAGCGTGCCCAGGTTGAAGACCACCATGGCCGCGACGAACAGCCGGGCCGGGCGGTAGCCCTTTTGCCAGTGCCAGGCGCTGACGAACAGCATGCTCAGGCCGGCCAGGGCCACCAGGGCATAGGTCATGATATTGAGTGGCAGCGTGTTGACGAACAACAGCAGCAGGCTGCACAGCATGACGAAAACAATGTCCCCCAGCAGCAGCCGGTTCAGCGGGTGCGGGCCCAAGGGCGCGAAGAAGCGGTAGGCGAACATCAGGCCGCAGGGCGCCGTCAGCAGTAGCGCCAGGTAGGCCCCGGGCGTCTGCACCGCCGGCCAGTCGGGCAGCCAGGGGCCGGCCAGGTTCAGCAACAGCACCAGGCTGAGCATCAGCAGCCCTTCACAGGCCGCCAGCCACAGGCAACTGCGTGAGCGGGTATAGGCGTAGCGGGTAAGGTTGTGCAGGATCAGCATGGCGATGCACCCGAACAGCAACCCATAAATCAGCGTCTGGTTCTGATCGGCCGCGGCCGCGACGGCCGATTGCAACGTGACATAGGGGCGCAATTCGTGGCGCGAGGCCAGTCGCAGGTAGACATCCAGGGATTTATCGATGCGCGGCAGGGGCAGCATGAAGTCGCTGCTGGGCACCGTCGGTTCGGTATGCGGCGTGGCATTGCCACTGACTTGTTGATCAACCAGTGTGTCGCCGTCCAGCACGTAGAGGTTCAGGCGTGACAGGTCGGGTGCGAAGATGCGCAGGATCTGTTCGTGCCTGTCCGGGGCCAGACGGAAACGCAGCCACAATGCGCCACCAGGCTCGGCGGCCTTGAGGCGATCCAGGTCGATGGGGCTGAATTGATTGGTGTAGCGGGCAGAGCGGATGTCGCTCAGCGTCAGGTCGCCCTGTTCGTCGAGCAATACCGCCCAGCCACTGCCTGGCGCGGCCTGGGCCGGGAGCATGCAGAGCAGCGTCAGCAGGGTGACGGTAAAGCCTATGGCAATCCTGAGCCAGCGCACGGCGAAATCCCTTCGTAGGTTGATGCCAGATTATAACTATGCGCGGCGCCGGAACAGTCAGGCAAGGGCTGCAGACCCTTGCCTGGCTGAATGGCTGGGTTATTCCAGATTTTCGCCACGCTCACGGGCAATGGCACGGTAGCCAATGTCCTTGCGGTAGAAACAACCTTCCCAGTCAATCTCGGCGGCAAGCTTGTAGGCCTGCTGCTGAGCTGCGTCGACACTAGCGCCCAAGGCGGTGGCGCAAAGCACACGACCGCCGGCCGTGATCACTTGCCCATCCTTCAATGCCGTGCCTGCATGGAACACCTTGCCTTCCAGCCGTGCCGCAGCGTCCAGGCCCTGGATCGCGCTACCCTTGGCGTAGTCGCCCGGGTAACCACCGGCGGCCAATACGACGCCGACGCTTGGGCGCGGATCCCATTGGGCTTCGACCTTGTCCAGGGCCTGGGCCAGTGCGGCCTCGACCAGCAGGACCAGGCTCGATTGCAGGCGCAGCATCACCGGCTGGGTCTCAGGATCGCCGAAACGGCAGTTGAATTCGATGACTTTTGGGTTACCAGCCTTGTCGATCATCAGGCCGGCGTAGAGGAAACCGGTGTAGACATTGCCTTCTTCGGCCATGCCGCGCACGGTAGGCCAGATCACCAGATCCATGACGCGCTGGTGCACCTGTGCGGTCACCACCGGGGCCGGGGAGTAGGCGCCCATGCCGCCGGTGTTCGGGCCGCTGTCGCCATCGCCGACACGCTTGTGGTCTTGGCTGGTGGCCATCGGCAGGACGTTCTTGCCATCGACCATGACGATGAAGCTGGCTTCCTCGCCGTCGAGGAATTCTTCGATGACCACGCGGGAGCCGGCGTCACCGAAGGCATTGCCCGCGAGCATGTCACGCACGGCGTCCTCGGCCTCGGCCAGGGTCATGGCAACGATCACGCCCTTACCGGCGGCCAGGCCGTCGGCCTTGATCACGATCGGCGCGCCTTTTTCGCGCAGGTAAGCCAATGCCGGTTCGATTTCGGTGAAGTTCTGGTAGTCGGCAGTTGGGATCTTGTGGCGCGCCAGGAAATCCTTGGTGAACGCTTTCGAACCTTCCAGCTGCGCGGCGCCGGCAGTCGGGCCGAAACAGTCCAGGCCACGGGAGCGGAACAGATCGACTACACCGGCAACCAGTGGTACTTCCGGACCGACGATGGTCAGCGAGACATTTTTCTCGGCGAAATCGGCCAGTTGCTCCAGGGCCAGCACGTCGATGGCGACGTTCTCGCACTTGGCTTCGATGGCGGTGCCGGCATTGCCCGGAGCGACAAAGACCTTCTGCACGCGCGGATCCTGAGCCACTTTCCAGGCCAGGGCGTGTTCACGGCCACCGCTGCCAATGATCAAAACATTCATTTCAAAAAACCTCGATGACGCTGATTCGGTTTGGAGCCTAAGGCGTTTTTACGCCGTAGGAGGCTGCAATGAAGTCGGTAGATGCAAGGCGGAGTCGACCTTGATGAGCGGAGTTGCCTTATGGCAATGAGCATCATCGAGGTCGGCTCCAACGCAGCAGATGCCGACTTCAGTGCGGCCGTTCTCTTGTTAGTGGCGGAAGTGGCGCATGCCTGTGAATACCATTGCAATCCCTGCCTCGTCGGCGGCAGCAATCACTTCTGCATCACGCATCGAACCACCCGGCTGGATCACCGCGGTGATGCCGACCTTGGCCGCATTGTCGATGCCATCACGGAACGGGAAGAACGCATCGGAGGCCATGACCGCGCCCTGGACCTGCAAACCAGCGTGTTCAGCCTTGATGGCGGCGATGCGAGCCGAGTTCACGCGGCTCATCTGACCGGCGCCGACGCCGATGGTCTGGCGGTTCTTGGCGTAGACGATGGCGTTGGATTTGACGTACTTGGCGACTTTCCAGGCGAAGATCAGGTCGTTGATTTCCTGCTCGCTCGGGGCGCGCTGGGTCACGACCTTGAGGTCTTCGCTGCCGATCATGCCAATATCACGGCTCTGGACCAGCAGGCCGCCGTTGACGCGCTTGTAGTCCCAGGCCGGCGCCCGGTCGGCCGACCATTGGCCGCAGGCCAGCAGGCGCACGTTGGCCTTGGCGGCAACGATAGCGCGGGCTTCTTCGCTGACGGAGGGGGCAATGATCACCTCGACGAACTGGCGCTCGACGATGGCCTTGGCGGTCTCGGCGTCCAGTTCACGGTTGAAGGCGATGATGCCGCCAAAGGCCGACTCGGTGTCGGTGGCGTAGGCCAGCTCGTAGGCCTGGCGGATGCCGCCCTCGGCGTCCGGGCTCACCGCCACGCCGCACGGGTTGGCGTGCTTGACGATTACGCAGGCTGGCTTGACGAAGCTCTTCACGCATTCCAGCGCGGCGTCGGTATCGGCTACGTTGTTGAAGGAAAGTTCCTTGCCTTGCAACTGGGTGGCGGTGGCGATGCCGACTTCGGCGGGCTTTGCTTCCACGTAGAACGCCGCGCTCTGGTGCGGGTTCTCGCCGTAGCGCATTTCCTGGGCCTTGACGAATTGGGTGTTGAAGGTGCGCGGGAATTCGCTGCGGCCTTCGGTGCCCAGGGTTTCGGCCGCCTGGTTCACGGTGCCCATGTAGTTGGCGATCATGCCGTCGTAGGCCGCGGTGTGTTCGAAGGCCTTGAGCATCAGGTCGAAACGCTGGGCGTAGGTCAGGCCACCGGCCTTGAGATTTTCCAGCACGCTGGCGTAGTCGCTGGCGTTGACCACGATCGCCACGTCTTTATGGTTCTTGGCCGCCGAGCGGACCATGGTCGGGCCGCCGATGTCGATGTTCTCGATGGCGGTCGGCAGGTCGCAGCCGGGCTTGTTGATGGTGGCTTCGAACGGGTAGAGGTTGACCGCTACCAGGTCGATCGGCTTGATGCCGTGTTCGTTCATGATGGCGTCGTCGATGCCGCGACGGCCCAGGATCCCGCCGTGGATTTTCGGGTGCAGGGTCTTGACGCGACCGTCCATCATTTCCGCGAAACCGGTGTAGTCAGCGACTTCCACCGCGGCGACGCCGTTGTCCTGCAGCAACTTGAAGGTCCCGCCGGTGGAGAGGATCTCGACGCCCAACTGTTGCAGCTCGCGGGCGAATTCAAGGATCCCGGTCTTGTCGGAGACGCTGATCAAGGCGCGGCGGATCGGCAGGCGGGTGGTCTGGTCGGTCATTTCAGGTTCCATCAAAAGCAAGGGAAGTCAGCAAAAAAGGCGACCGTTTTTTACGCGGGCGCCTTTCTGGTTTGATTGAATGCTTAAAGTAGATCGTACTGCTTGAGTTTCTTGCGCAGGGTTCCGCGATTCAAGCCCAGCAGCTCGCTGGCCTTGGTCTGGTTGCCCTTGACGTAGTTCATCACGCTTTCGAGCAGAGGCGCCTCGACTTCGGAGAGCACCAGGTTGTACACATCCGTGACGGCAGCGCCCTCAAGGTGGGCGAAATAATTGTGCAGCGCCTTCTCGACGCTCCCGCGAAGGGTCTGGCCTTCTTCGCTGGGCGTATTGAGGTGCTGTTTCAAATTCACGTTGTCGCTCACGGGTGCTGTTCCACTCACTAAAGTCTCGGTCATCATCGTCATGCGGCCACCCCTTCGTCCCCTGTCAGGCTCTTGTAACGTTCGGCGAAAAACGCCTGAACGTCGGCGCATTGTGCTTGCGTACCATCCAAACGATTGAAACGGGCGCGAAACTCCCTGGCGCCCGGCAGGGTTGCGAGATACCAGCCCACATGCTTGCGAGCGATGCGTACGCCCATGACTTCTCCGTAGAAGGCATGCAGCGCGGCCAGATGCTCTAGCAGAATACGTTCCACCTCGGACAACTGCGGCGCAGCGAGCTTTTCTCCCGTGCGCAGGTAATGTTCGATTTCACGAAAAATCCATGGCCGCCCCTGGGCGGCCCGGCCGATCAACAGGCCGTCGGCACCGGTCGCGTCCAGCACGTACCGGGCCTTCTCGGGCGAGTCGACATCGCCATTGGCGAAGACCGGAATGGACACCGCCTGCTTGATCGCGGCTATGGTGTCGTACTCGGCTTCGCCGGTGTACAGGTCGGCACGGGTGCGGCCATGGACCGCAAGCGCCGTGATACCTGCCTGTTCGGCGATCTTCGCCACCGTCAGGCCGTTCTTGTTCTCCCGGTCCCATCCGGTGCGGATCTTCAGGGTCACCGGCACATCGACCGCGGCGACAACCGCCTGCAGGATCTCGGTGACCAGCGCTTCGTCTTTCAACAGTGCCGAGCCTGCGGCCTTGTTGCAGACCTTCTTCGCCGGGCAGCCCATGTTGATATCGATAATCTGCGCCCCCAGCTCTACGTTGGCTCGGGCCGCTTGCGCCAACATCTGTGCATCACCACCGGCGATCTGTACCGAGCGCGGCTCGGGATCACCTTCGTGGATCATGCGCAGGCGCGATTTGCGGGTGTTCCACAAACTCATGTCGCTGGTGACCATTTCCGAAACCACGAGTCCTGCGCCCAATCGTTTGCACAACTGACGGAAGGGCTGGTCGGTGACGCCCGCCATAGGGGCCAGGACCAGACCGTTCTGCAATGTATATGGGCCGATGCGTACCGCCGACATAGGAGTTCCCTGAAGTGGGGCCGGATCATGAGACTTCGAAAAAGGGTTGGCATGATACCCGCTCTCGATGACTGGATAAAGGTCGAATTGGATAAAATCTGAACAGCTATTCCGTTATCGCCAGCGGTTTGGTCCGGGTCGGGCGAGTCAGAATGCCGTCGTCAATCGATCGACCCTGCAGCCTTCATTCGGGCGAATGGAAGCTCAGGCTGTAGTTCACCGCCTTCGGTCCCGGATCGAGGATGTCCAGGGCGATATGGATCGGCGTCTGCGGCGGCATTTCCCCCCGGCCTTCGAGATCGCCGCCCAAATACTCACCCGGCTTGAAACGGCGACTGGCGATCAGGTGGCCGTTGAGGTCGGCAAAGCGCAGCTCCAGCAGTGGGAAGGGCTGGGAGAAGGGCGCGCGGTTGTAGATGATCGCATCCACCACCAGGGCTGCGCTGAACTCTGGATGGCTGCGCACCACCAGGTTGCTGCTCTTGATCTTGGCGATGTCGACCTTGGAGGGGACGTCGCAGCCGATGGCCGGGCAGATTTGCAGGAACCACGGGCGGTACTGGTCCTGGCGAGCCAATTCCTCGAAGTGATAGGCGATGTACTGACCGCCCAGGGCTGCGGCGGCGAGCAGCACCAGCAAACCCCAAAGCAAGCGCCGGCCCCAGGGCGAGCGGCGTTTGCGCCAATCCAGTTGCAGCGGGTCGTCGTCCAGGTCCTGGAGGGCTTCGGCGCGTATGCCGGGCTCCTGGCGATCACGTTTCTTGCGCGGTGTCACCAGCGGCTCCGGCTCGTCGTCCAGGTCGTCCGTGGCGGACAGTCGCTCCAGGTGCTCGTCGGTCTCCTCGTCCGGCGCCAGGCTCAGCGGGGCGACGGGCTCATCGTCCGGTTCCAGCGGCTCGAGGGCCAGGGACAAGGATGGCTCGGTTCGCGGCGGGCGGGCCGGTTCATGGGGTTCGAACGGTTCGAGAGGGGGCTGGATGGCGGTCTCGGCGCGCTCGGCGGTAGATTCGCTGTACAGGCTGTCAGCCCAGGACTCCTGGTCGCTCGAAGGATGCTCGCGCAGTGCGCTCAGGTTGTCTTCGCGGCGCCGTCCGAAGGTGTCGGGTGCGCGTTTGTCGCGCCGTTCCAGACGAGCCAGTTCCTTGTCCAGGTCATCGAGATCCAGTTCGGCGGCAGTCCATTGTTTCTGGCTGATCGCCCGTGGCGCTTCGACCACGGGTTTTGCCGGGGAAGCTGGAGCAGTAGCGACGTCCTTGGTGGCGCGTTGCTCCAGCAATTGCTTCGCGGCATTGAACACTTGCAGGCACGAGCCGCAACGAACCACCCCGCGTGCCACGCTCAATTGAGCATGGCTGACGCGAAAACTGGTGTGGCAATGCGGGCACTGAGTGACGAAGCTGTCGGTCATGCGGCAATCCGGTCGATACAGGCGGTCATTCTAGCGCCGACGTCCAGTGATGCGCACCCAGCCATCGCGATTGGCGATCGGGTCCAGGTTGAAATCCGCGGCATAAGCGGCAGCGACTTCTTCACCCTGTTCGGCGAGGATGCCCGACAATGCCAGGCGTCCGCCCGGTTTGACAAGGCTCGACAATTGCGGCGCCAGGGACACCAGCGGGCCGGCAAGAATGTTCGCCACCAGCACGTCGGCCTGTACTTTCGGCAGATCCTCGGGCAAGTACAGCGGGAACAGCGCTTCGTCGATGTTGTTGCGCCCGGCGTTGTCGCGGGAGGCTTCCAGGGCCTGGACATCGATGTCGGTGCCGACCGCTTCCTTGGCACCCAGCAGCAGGGCGGCGATGGCCAGGATCCCCGAGCCGCAGCCGAAGTCGAGCACATTGCAGCCGTCCAGGTCCTGGCCGTCGAGCCATTCCAGGCACAGCGCGGTGGTGGGATGAGTGCCAGTACCGAAGGCCAGGCCCGGGTCCAGCAGCAGGTTCACCGCGTCCGGTTCCGGCGCTGCATGCCAGCTCGGCACGATCCACAGGCGCTGGCCGAAACGCATGGGTTGGAAATTGTCCATCCAACTACGTTCCCAATCCTGGTCTTCAATCACTTCGCTGTGATGTTCGGGCAACGGGCCGCCGGTGAGCAGCTCCAAATGGGCGAGCACGCTGGCCGCCTCGGTGCCGCCTTCGAACAGCGCCAGCAGGTGGGTGTGGGACCACAGCGGGGTGGTGTTGAGCTCAGGCTCGAAGATCGGCTGGTCCTCGGCGTCCATGAAAGTCACCGATACGGCACCTACTTCAAGAAAGGCGTCTTCGTAGGTTTCGGCTTGTTCCGGGCTGATGGCCAGGCGTACTTGCAGCCAAGGCATGGCGGGCACCTTTGAAAAATCGATAGGAGGCAGCAGGAGGCTGCAAAGGCGCGCAGTGTACGCCAGGTCGCTCCCAAAGTGGATAAGCGAGGCCTGGACGGGCCCGGTTGGTGTTTCGATATATATATGTATGACATTGGCCTGCCGCAGGGCGGATAAGGTGCGCATCCACACAACAGGGAAGGATGTGCATGGACGACATGGCCGAGTGGCAACAAGACAGGGATGGCGCGACGTCGTTATCTGACCGGAAAGAGGCATCTGCCCAGGCGATTCTGGAAAAGCTGACGGGCTGGCAGACTGTTATCGAGGCAAAGATGCAGGCCCAGAATACTTTTCTGGAGGAGCTGGAAGTTTATCTGCTGGTCGGGCTGCGTACCCATTATCGTCATGGCAACATCGATTCAGACTTCATTGGCACGCTGCTCGACGCGGTGTTGCAACGCAAGATCGACCCGTCGCCCGCGGTTTATGACGAGCATCAGGATGCGCCTTATCGCTGGGAAGGGGGCGCTGATCTGGGGTTCTCGGCTGAACGTCGGGATATCCTCGAGCAGGTCCTCGAAGGGACCGCTTCGACCATCCTCAACCATTACGAGGACTATCTTCGGAGCCATTGGAAAATGGCCGGACACGATGCTGCGCTCGAAAGCATCGTCCAGGAAAAACTCAACGAGCATGTGGCGGCAATCGACGCCATCCTTCAACCGCAAAGGTTGGTTGGGTTGGATGTCGAGCAACTGCGCGCAAGGATAGAGGAGCTGCAACAATCCTGGCGCCACATGGGGAAAGCGAATGCGCTGGCGACCCCTCGGGAGCGACGGGCATTGGAAGCGATAATGCGTGCGCAATTGCCTGATTGGCTACGGGGGTTGGGTGCAGCCGACCGTAAACGGTTGGAGGCGTTGAGCGAACATGCTGGGCAAACCCAGGCAATGGTCGATGAATTGCTCGACGGCTTGGGCTCCCTGGAAGCGTTCGCTCGGCGCCAGGCCCAAGGCTACATCAGGCGCGAGCTGGACATGGAAGTCGAACCTGACAGGGTTCGCGTGCAGCTGCAGTGGCGAGCGGTCATTGGCCAGCCTGTGCGAACCTATAACCTGAGTGAACTGGTGGCGGCGGGGCCGGTCAGGCCCGATGCGGTGACGGTGCGCCTGGTGGAGAATGGCGGCATGCTGCGCAACGAGCCCCTTGCCTCGGCATTCGTGGGGCAGATGTTGTCGAGCCTGGACGCACCTGCCGGTTACTTTTCTGCATTGTCGAGTCGGTACAACCGCGCGGACCTCAAGGACGCCCTGCTCGATTGGTTCATGGCGCGATTGCGACACAGCGCATTTGTCGCGCGGTGCGCGGGTCTAGTCACGGTGTCCAGCCACGATGAGCTCTACACTTTGCTGAACAGCTCATTTGCTGGACAAGGCGTGGGTGGATTGCAGGTTACCAATGTCGAACTGCCCAATTCGTTCCGATGCGCCGATCTGCTGCTGTTCTACCACGACGATGCACAGGGACAAGTCAGCGCCCCCCTGCTGTATGCCCCTGGTAAGCCCGATGGGCAGGAGTGGATCGCCCTGCCTTCGCTTCGGGCCGTGAGCGCCGAGATCGGTAGCTGGATTGCGAGCGAAACGGGTCGTGAATACCTGTTGCAGCAGATCTCCCCGGTTGAACGTGACAGCGCTCGGGAATATTTTGTCGGCGTGAGGCAAAAGCCGACCACATGGGATTTGAGCAGGGACCCCAGAGGGACGCAAAAAGGGCTCAGGCATTGTCTTGAGCAGGCTGTCCTGACAGGGCTGAACCACAATCTGCAGCAGGTGGAGTGGCACGACTCGCCTCGCTGGTACTCGGCCTTGCCACTTGAATCGCGGCGAAGCATCAGTGGCTTGAAACAAGAGTCCCTGGTCCATCAGCAGGTCTTCGATGAGCAGTTGGCTGGTTATGAACTTTTTGTCGACTTTGCCAAGCGTACCGTCACGCAAGCGATTGCTCCGTATATGCGCAGCAAGGGCGTACGAGAACCGGTGGATCCGGAAACGGTTCTTATCGACTACTTCCCGGGGCTGGGAAGTGACAGGAGGGTAGCCAGCCTGCTGGAACTCGCGATTTATGGGTACGACGACAACGCTGGGATAGACAACCCGAAACAAGGTGTGCGCTCGTCCGTTGGGCAGGATTTGGGCCAGGTCCGCAGCGCCGACCTGGCGCTTTATGTTCGTGGGGCCTACCTGGGCGAAAAATACACCAAGGAAATCCGTGCCAGGTTTCTCGATGCCAATGACCCGCAATACCAGAAGCGTCGCGATGCCTGTCGCTACATGCTGCTGGCGAAGATGGATCGCGACCTACGTATCGCGTATGGCCGGTCAGTGTTGAGCACCGACGCGTTCAACTGGCTCACGCGGCAAGTCACGTTGCTGAGCGACAGGAGACCGGCTGGCGGCCCCATCTATCCAGCGACGGCGGTCACGCGTGAAGGTGTGTTCAAGTTTACGGTCAACGGTCATGTCGTGTTGGGCGTCTACGTTTTCGCCTACTTCGAACCGAAGGGCTCCTACTGGCTGTACACGCCCGATGCCCCGGACGGCATCCGTTTTCGCAACTACCTGGCCTTCACCGGGCGCACCGCGGCGCAACTGCACGATTATGTCGTGGAGCGGGTGGCATTGATCGCGCGCGGTTCCGTCGAACAATCGTTGCGGGCATTGGGGGCAGGTACCACGCGCGTCGATACCCTGCGTGAATTCAGCCGTGTGGTCGATATCGACGCTGAGTTCGATGCCTGTATCGAGCGGGCTATCGCCGACGTGGAAGATATCACCACCCGTCGTGCAGAGGCCATCACGCAGCAGATTCAGAAAGGGCTGCTCTTTGCGGCTGCGCCGGTGTGCATGGTCTTCCCGCCGTTTGCCCTGCTGTTGGATATCGTATTTATCGGCCTCAGCTCCAAGCAGGCAATCGAGGCGCATAGGCAGGGCGATACCCAGGAGGCTCTCGAGCATTGGCTGGAGGTTTCCTGGGGCGCGCTGCTGGCGGTGCCAGGGGTGACCGGCATGGCTGCATTGCTGCGCCGTTCGGTGATGAGTCTCAAGCGTGCGGCCAAGCCGTTGTCTTTGTCGGCGCAACGTCTGAAAGGCGCTGCGGTATCCGCTGTGAACAAGGATACCGGGCCGCTGGTCCAGCCCATCCGTTTGAAGCCAAGGCAGGCGGTCGACGCAACGCCTGAAAATCTGCAATGGGTGAGCGAGGAGGGGATTTTCTACGGCACCTACCGCAGTCCGCCCAGCGCATCGCAGCCACGAAGTACCTATTACATACGCAGCCGGGGCCGGTACTTCCAGGTAAAGGAGGACGCTTACTTTGGCGGTCTATGCCTGGTGGATGCCAGTCGTCCCGGCGCGCTATACAACATGCCCATACGCAGGATGACGAATGGCAAGTGGACGCATAACAGCGTTGGCTTGAGAGGGGGTAATGATGGCGTGCGTAACCTGGGGCGAGTCGACGATCTACGGGAGGCGTTCCCGGGGCGCGTCGATCCTGACGTGACAAGAGGCGCGTTGCAGGGCGAGGCCGTAGTAGCACGCTTCAATGAGGCGACGGCTGATGGGTATCTGTTCTCGCTCAACGCCCAGACATGCGTGATCGCTTCGTTATATAACCCCGTTACCCGAGTGGGGGCGGTCATTCATTTCGATCACAATATTGGCAGGCTCATAGAGGAAGGTGTCGAGGCTCTGTTGCGGCGCCTTGGCGGATCCGCAAAGGATATCCGCGTCACGCTTGTAGGTGGGGACTGGTTGACGGGTCTGGACATTGGCGAGCCGGTCAGGACCGTGATGCGGCGCAAAGGTCTTGAGCCAACCTGGGACTTCTGGTCGTATTCTTCCTGCTTCGGTAATACCTATGGTGTATCGCTGAACCTCAAGAGCGGCATCACTTCGGTCTTCAAGATGTCGCAGACCCAAGTCGAGCGTTATTACGCCCCAGTGCTGTCACGGGCCAAGTACAGTACCGATCCGGTATCGATACGTGCGCGTAGATTCATGACGCGCACGCGCAGCGAACCTTTGATGGCAAACGCCAACGGTGCCGTCCGCACCCGCCAGGGCAGGCCGGCGACAACGGCGCAACTTGCGATGAACAGGTTCTCGATGGTGAGCCTGAACTGAGTGGGTCTTCTAGCCCGACGATGGGCAAAAAAAGACCCCGGGCCAAACGGACCGGGGTCTTTTCACATCCCTTGGAGCATCAGTGCTGGTTGCCCAGCTTGTGTTCCAGGTAATGAATGTTGACGCCACCCTCACAGAAACCCTCGTCGCGGACGAGATCGCGGTGCAGCGGGATGTTGGTCTTGATCCCGTCCACCACGATTTCATCCAGCGCATTGCGCATGCGCGCCATGGCTTCTTCACGGGTCGCCCCGTAGGTGATCAGCTTGCCGATCAGCGAGTCGTAGTTCGGCGGAACCGCATAACCGCTGTACAGGTGCGAATCGACGCGAACGCCGTTGCCACCTGGTGCGTGGAAATGCTTGACCGTGCCTGGGCTCGGCATGAAGGTCTTCGGATCTTCAGCGTTGATCCGGCACTCTAGCGAGTGGCCGCGAATAACGACGTCATCTTGAGTGAACGACAGTTTGTTGCCGGCGGCGATGCTGAGCATTTCCTTGACGATGTCGATACCGGTGACCATCTCCGAAACCGGGTGCTCCACCTGAACACGGGTGTTCATTTCGATGAAGTAGAAACGACCGTTTTCGTACAGGAACTCGAAGGTGCCGGCGCCACGGTAGCCGATGTCGATGCAAGCCTTGACGCAGCGAGCCAGGACTTCCTGGCGAGCCTGCTCGTCGATGCCCGGTGCCGGTGCCTCTTCGAGGACCTTCTGGTGACGACGCTGCAGCGAGCAATCGCGGTCGCCCAGATGGATGGCCTGGCCCTGGCCGTCGGACAGAACTTGCACTTCGACGTGGCGTGGGTTGGTCAGGAATTTTTCCAGATAGACCATCGGGTTGCCGAACGCCGCGCCTGCTTCGGAGCGGGTCAGTTTTGCCGAGGAAATCAGGTCTTCTTCCTTGTGAACCACGCGCATGCCGCGACCACCGCCGCCGCCGGCGGCTTTGATGATCACCGGGTAGCCGACTTCGCGGCCGATGCGCAAAGCGGTTTCTTCGTCTTCAGGCAGCGGGCCGTCGGAACCCGGAACGGTGGGTACGCCTGCGGCGATCATGGCGTGCTTGGCGGAAACCTTGTCGCCCATCAGGCGGATGGTCTCGGCTTTCGGGCCGATGAAGGCAAAACCGGAGTTTTCGACCTGTTCGGCGAAGTCGGCGTTTTCCGCCAGGAAGCCGTAGCCAGGGTGAATGGCGGTGGCGCCGGTCACTTCGGCGGCGGCGATAATCGCCGGGATGTGCAGGTAAGAGTGCGCAGCCGACGCGGGACCGATGCAGACGGATTCGTCCGCCAGGCCCAGGTGCATCAGTTCTTTGTCGGCCTTGGAGTAAACGGCGACGGTCTTGATGCCCATCTCTTTGCAGGCACGCAGAATCCGCAGGGCGATCTCACCGCGGTTAGCGATCAGAACTTTTTCCAACTTCGCAGTCATCAAAGGCTCTCCGCGGTTCAAACGATGGTGAACAGCGGTTGGTCGTACTCAACCGGCTGGCCGTCTTCAACGAGGATGGCTTCGATCACACCGCTGGTTTCAGCTTCGATGTGGTTCATCATCTTCATGGCTTCGACGATGCACAGGGTGTCGCCTTTCTTCACGGTCTGGCCAACTTCAACGAAGGAAGGCGAGGTTGGGGAAGACTTGCGATAGAACGTGCCCACCATTGGCGAGCGGGCAACGGTGCCGTTCAGCGCTGGCGCGGCAGGTGCGGCTGGCGTTGCGGCGGCGGCCGGAGCTGCTGCGGGAGCAGGCGCGGCGGCTGGAGCCTGCATCGGTGCAGGTGCATAGAACTGCTGGGCCGGGGTCTTGCTGTGACGGCTGATGCGTACGGACTCTTCGCCTTCCTTGATCTCGAGCTCGTCGATGCCGGACTCTTCCAGCAACTCGATCAGTTTCTTAACTTTACGGATATCCATGAATCATCAACTCCCAAGGGTCGGTCAGGGGCGTTTAACGCTTGTTGTTCAAGCTGTTGCCTGTTTTTCAAGCTGCTCTAGGGCGGCCTCCAGGGCCAGTCGGTAACCGCTGGCGCCAAGGCCGCAGATCACTCCCACCGCTACATCGGAGAAGTAGGAGTGATGGCGGAAAGGTTCGCGTTTGTGCACGTTGGACAAATGCACTTCGATGAATGGGATGCTCACCGCCAGCAGCGCGTCACGTAATGCGACGCTTGTATGTGTAAAAGCTGCTGGATTGATCAAAATGAAGTCCACGCCTTCGCCACGCGCGGCATGGATGCGGTCGATCAACTCGTATTCGGCATTGCTTTGCAGATAAAGCAAATGATGGCCGGCGTCCCGGGCCCGCTGTTCCAGGTCCTGGTTGATCTGGGCCAGCGTCACGGCGCCATAAACGCCCGGTTCACGGGTGCCAAGCAGGTTCAGGTTGGGTCCGTGCAGGACCAATAGGGTCGCCATCTGCTGTTCCTTGTTATCTGTGAGCAGGTGTCAGAACCCGGAGACTATGCCGCAAAGCCTTTATGACTGTCCAGTTCTCGGCAATAGCCAGCACGTTGACCGATGTTTACGCGAAGTTTGTGACTGAGCTTTATCATCCGGTCATTCGGTTGAACTGACCCACCGCTATCGCGAGCAGGCTCGCTCCCACAGGGGGATGTGCGGTGAGCATCTTCCTTGGACCATACCCAATAAATGAGGGAGCGAGCCTGCTCGCGATGACGCCGGCACATTGATTACCCATGCAAACTGAGCCACCGCTATTGCGAGCAGGCTCGCTCCCACAATGGGTTTGTGGTGTTTGCTGAGGTCATACCCGAAATGCCTGGACTGCGGTGTGCAACCGCCCGCCGAGCACCAGGAGGTTGTCGCCTTGCTCGCGACCCTGGCCGATGCGCAGCAGGTTATCCCCGCCCAGTTGGTGAATGCGCTCGCTGTGGTCGCGGATTTCGCTGACAGCGCCGCTTTGCTGAGCCGTGACATCGGCGATTCGCACGGCGGTATCGGCGATGGTCTGAATGGCTGCGACGATTTCATCCAAGGCGCCGTCAGCCGCCTGGGCCTGGCTGGCGGTGGCCTCGGCGTGTTCAACCTGGGCGCGCATGCCATCCACTGATTGGCGCGCGGCCAGTTGCAAGCGGGCGATCAGCGCCTGGATTTCCGAGGTGGCGCCAGCGGTGCGTTGGGCCAGGGAACGGACTTCTTCAGCCACCACCGCAAAGCCCCGGCCCATTTCCCCGGCGCGGGCGGCTTCGATGGCGGCGTTGAGGGCAAGCAGGTTGGTCTGGTCGGCAATCGAGCGGATGACCGTCAATACGCCACCAATGGTTGCCGACTCCTCGGCCAGCTGTTCGATCATTTGCGCATTGCCTTGCACCTCGCCCACCAACGCATGGAGGCCGGCGAGACTCAAGCCGATGACTTGCTGGCCATGTTCCACGGCGTTACCGGCGCTGCGACTGGCCTGCGCGGCCTGGCTGGCATCGCCGGCCACTTGCTGGATGGTCGCCTCCAGTTCGCCGAGCGAATCACGGATCAATGCGGTGTCGCCGGCCTGGTCCTCGGCGCCACTGTGCAGTTCGCCGCTCAACTCGGCCAGGGCGCGGCTACTGCCAGCGACCTGTTCGGCGTTCACCCGAATGGTGCCCACCAGGTCCACCAGATAAGCGCGCAGGCGATTGAGGGACGCCTCGATGTCTTGCATCTCACGGTTGCTGGCGCCCATGTGGATGCCCCGGCTGAAGTCGCCTTCGGCCCAGGTGGACAGGGCCGGCGCCAGGTGCGTCAAGGTGCGGGCCAGGCGCCGTTGCAAGGTGTCGATGAGCAGCGCGATCAGCAGGATCAAGCCGATCATCACGCCCTGGATCAAGCGAACCTCCCTCTGAATCTGCCCATGCTGGGCACGTACCGCCGGTTCCAGGGTGTCGATGGCCGTTTGTGCATCAGCGATTTTCAGGTGGGTGGCGCGGCTCAGTTCGGTGCGCTTTTGGATCAGCTCCCGAGTGCGGGTCAATTCCGCGGGGTAGCGGCCGAGCAGGCTGTTGAGCTCACGCTTGAGACCGATGCCGGCGTCCTCGCTGACAGTTTTTTCCTGGGTTTGCAGGCCCATCAGCGCGGCAAAGTCATCGCTACCCGATTCGCTGCTGGCGGTTACGCCCAGCAGAGGCAGGCTCTCGAGGCGTTCTGCTTGCACACGGATGCCTGCCAGTTCCCGTTCGACATCGGCGGCCAGTTCGCTGCGACCGCTGCTGACCAATTTGTCACGGGTAAGGGACAACCGACCCAGGTGCTGTGAAGCGGCGAACAATGGAGGTGAGTAGGCCGGGGCGCCACTGGCGTACTGGGCGAGTCGATCAAGACTGGCGCTCAGTTCCCGTTCGGCCTGCAACAACAGGGCCTGTGGGTCGCCGGCCAGCTTGCCGGCGGCCAGCAGGTCGGTCTTGCTGAAGTTGTCGAGGTTGGACAGGCTTGGGCGCAGGGTCTTGGCCAGGTCCGGTGGGAACTGGTCCAGCTCCTTTTGCAGGCTTTCCAACGCTTGGGTAGCCGCGCTGAGGCGCAGGGCGTCGCCGCTGGCCAGGTAGTCCTCGATGTTGCGCGCCACTTCGCTCTGGAACTGCCGCGACAGGCCGAGGTAGCGTTCCATCAACAGGTAGGGTCGCTCCAAGGCAATCTGCGACCACCAAAGGGTCGCGCCAAGGCCAAGGCATACGGCAACTAAGAAAAGGGTGTTGAGATTGGTCAGCAGCTTCAGGCGCATCAAGGGTCTACCGGGGGCAGAATCGAAGTGCCTGAAGTTATTGCGTTTGCGTTACACGTTTATGACCGAATCAGTGGAATCCGATGAAAAGGTGGCACTTTGCTTTGATTGTCTGGCGCTCTGTACCCGGTTGCGTCCGGCATGCTTGGCGCGGTACAGCGCTTCGTCCGCCTGGCTGGCCATCATCAGGCTGTCGGACGCTTCGCTCATTTCCACCACGCCGGCGCTGAAGGTGCACCACAGGTCCTGGGGTTGGGCCGGGTAATGGATTTCGGCGAAGCGTTGGCGGATTTCGTCCAGCACCTGGCAGGCTGCATCAATATCGGTGTCGGGCATGACGATCGCGAACTCTTCGCCGCCATAGCGCCCGATGAAATCGGTCTTGCGCAGGCGCTGCTTGAGAAACAGCGCCAGGCTCTTGATCACTCGGTCCCCCATGGGGTGGCCGTGGCTGTCATTGACCCGCTTGAAATGATCGATGTCCAGCATGGCGAAACTCAAGGGCTTGCCTTCGCGGCGGGCGCGAAAACTGCAGTCCTCGAGCAATTGCAGGATATGGGTGTGGTTGTAGAGGCCGGTGAGGCTGTCGCGCACCATTCGCGCCTTGAGATTGCGCGCCCGGGCCGCGCGGTTGCGCACGGTGGTGATCAGGTGCCGGGGTTTGATCGGCTTGGTCAGGAAGTCGTCGCCGCCTTCGCTCATGGCGTCGAGCTGCTTATCCAGGTCGTCTTCGGCGGACAGGTAAATGATCGGCACGCTGACATAACGGTCGTTGTGGCGAATTACCTTGGCCAGTTCCGTGCCGGTGCAAGCGGGCATGTACATATCGAGAATGATCAGGTCGGGCTGGAAGTCCGCCAGTTCGGCCATTGCCTGGATCGGCTCGATCAACGTCCGGGTGATGATGCCGGCGCTGTTCAGCAGCCGTTCGGTGTGCAAGGCCTGGGCGCGGGAGTCATCGATGATCAGCACTTTATAGGGCTCGTACTGGGCGACGCAGGTCAGCACTTCTATTTTTTCCAGCAGGCTCGACGCCTCGAGCGTGCCGGTTAGAAATTCCTGGCCGCCGGCGCGCACCGCCGCCAGGCGGGTGGGCGTATCGGTTTCAAGCAGGCTGAAAAAGAGCAGCGGGATGGCCTGGTCGAGGCCTTCCTGGGCTTGGGCCGCCAACGTCAGGCCCACGCCAGGGCCGCTGAAATCCACGTCCATGACGATCGCCGCGGGCAGGCGCTCGACCATCGCGGAGCGGAACGCGGCGATACTGTTCAACGCATGGGCGCTGAGACCAAAGAATTCCAACTGCTTGGCCAGCCGTTCCGCGCGGTCATGGTCTTGCAGCATCACGTAGATGGGCTTGCGCAGCGGCGGCAGGAAGGTCTGCTCGAGTTGATCGCCGTGGCGCAGGCCGGTGCGGGACAGGCGTTGCATCAAACGGTTGATGTCGCTGATCAACTGGCTGCTCAGGCGGCCGCGATTGGCATCCACCGCTTGCAGCGACTGGCTGATGCCGTGGGCAAGCTGGCAATGCTCGGGCTGTTCGAAACGCTCGGCAAAGCGCAGCAGGCGCAGATTGGCTTCGCTGAGCTCAGACAGGTCGTTACTCGACCACTCGCTGCGTTGCAGGCGCTGCCATATCTCAAGGATCTGGCGAGCCTGATGAATTACCCGCTGGGCAAAGTGGTGCTTGAGGCGCTCACGGCTGGGGTCTTCTGACTCGGTCATATCCTGACTACTAGTTAGGGGGCATGCTGAGGTCGACTGGTGGCTCTATGCTAGCACCTCTTTTCCCTTACATGAGTGTCGTACGTCAATAAACTGCCAAGAGATGCGATTCAGTTTTAGACCGCACGGTCTTCGATTGGCGGCCTGTCATGCAGCGGGGGCCGAGAATAAAGGCTTTTGGGGCTTTTTTGGACTGTTTGTCCAGTTGCTTCGTTGGGTGCGCAAGCACGATTCGATTCGCTGATATCGAGTCAGCTCGCTACCAAATCATGACTGGCAGGGTTAAGGGAAACCCTTAGGTGGCTCCTGGTCTGGTGGCGGTAATTGTCCTATAAGCCCAACGACGGATGCCGGCCAAGGCACGTTGATGTAAGGTTGTGGTCGAACCGTGAACTCAAGTGATTGAAGGAACATCGCCATGCTGGACTGGAAAAACCGCGCGGGCAGCGCGCCTGAACGCGCCGCCGAGCCGAAATCGGACACCCGCAGCTACCTGGGCGGGCTGTTTTTCAGCCGGGCACTGGCCACGCTCATTGGTTTGTATCTGCTGGTGACCATTGCGGTGGGTTGGTATTGGAGCCAGGAGCCGGCGCTGTTTCCCGTGCAGCAGAACGCCCAGGCGGCGGCCGAGAAGGACGGCAGGCAAATGGTGGTCGGCTACACCACCGTCGAAACCCTCAAGACCGTGGCCGGAACCTTGCTGACCAAGCAGGGTGGCTACATTTCCAATGACCGCTTCCCGCCGGGCCTGTGGATGGACAACATGCCGAGTTGGGAATACGGCGTGCTGGTGCAGGTTCGCGACCTGAGCCGCGCCTTGCGCAAGGATTTCGCCCGCTCGCAGTCACAGTCCGCCGAAGATGCGGACCTCGCCAAGGCCGAACCGCGTTTCAACTTCGACAACCGCAGTTGGGTGCTGCCCTCCAGTGAGTCGGAGTACCAGGAAGGCATCAATTCCTTGAGTCGTTACCAGGCGCGCCTCTCCGATCCAGGCCAGAAGAGCGCATTGTTCTATGCCCGCGCCGACAACCTGAACAACTGGCTGGGCGATGTCGGCACTCGCCTGGGGTCGTTGTCCCAGCGGCTGTCCGCCAGCGTCGGCCGGGTCAAGCTCAACACGTCGCTGAAAACCGAAATCCCGGCGCCCGGCCAAGTGCCGCAGGTCGACGAAGAAGTGGTTGAAACCCCATGGCTGCAAATCGACAACGTGTTCTACGAAGCCCGTGGTCAGGCCTGGGCGCTGTCTCATTTGCTGCGCGCCATCGAGGTGGACTTCGCCGACGTGTTGGCCAAGAAGAACGCCACGGTCAGCGTGCGGCAGATCATTCGTGAGCTGGAAGCCTCGCAAGAGCCGGTCTGGAGCCCGATGATCCTCAATGGCAGCGGTTTCGGTGTATTGGCGAACCACTCGCTGGTCATGGCCAACTATATTTCCCGCGCCAATGCGGCGGTCATCGACCTGCGTCAGTTGCTGAACCAGGGCTGATCGATGGACGAAAGCACCCGGGAGGCGGCTCACCGAGCGGCTTCGGATGCCGAGCTCATCGCCTGGGTCGACGAGCATGACAACCTGCTCGGCAGCCTGGTGCGCTTGGATCTGCGCGAGCGCGGCCTGATCGGGCGGGGCACCTACATCATGTTGTTTAATTCGGCCGGGGAGTTGTGTGTCCATCGGCGGACGCTGAGCAAAGCCATCTATCCCGGTTACTGGGATGTCGCGGCCGGCGGCATGGTGCAGGCGCACGAGAGCTACGCCGAGTCGGCGGCCCGCGAGCTTGCCGAAGAGCTCGGTGTCAGCGGCGTGGAGCTGGTCGCCCACGACCATTTCTATTTCGAAGACACCGGCAGCCGCCTGTGGTGCTCGGCGTTCTCGGCCGTGTGGGATGGCCCGTTGGTGCTGCAGCCCGAAGAAGTGCTGGAGGCGCGTTTTCTGCCCGTCGAGCAGGTGCTCGATGAAATCCGCCACAAGCCTTATTGCCCGGACTCCCTGGCGGCTCTTGGGCGCTATTTGCGCGCCTGCGAAGCCGGTGTCGCAAAGAAGCTCTAAATTGGCGCCGATTGGCCCTTAGCAAGTCGCCTTTTTGCCGTTACACTGCGCGACTTTTCAAGCTTGGCCGACATCGTTCGGCCCAGTTGCGCTGCCCCTGCCTGAGTGGGGCTTCGCGGTCGAGGCTTTCGCCCCTTGACCAGTCTTTGTCCTCCGAAGAGGATTGCCGGTGGCCAAAAAAGCCGCATCCTTCGCCGCCCTGGGTGGCCTGGTATTTTCTACCGACGCCGGTCGTCATTGCCCCGATTGCCGCCAACCGGTGGATGCCTGCATCTGCAAACAGACAATCATCCCCGAAGGGGACGGTATCGCTCGCGTGCGCCGCGAAAGCAAAGGTCGCGGCGGCAAGACGGTGACGACCATTACCGGTGTGCCGCTGGCCGAAGACGCCCTCAAAGAACTGGCGACGACGTTGAAAAAACGCTGTGGCACGGGTGGCGCGTTGAAGGACGGCGTCATCGAGATCCAGGGCGATCACGTCGAGCTGCTGTTGGCGGAACTCACCAAACACGGTTTCAAGGCAAAGAAATCCGGCGGCTAGCAGCCTCTGTGAAAACCACCCCGGCTTGATCCGAACCCCGGTTCGGGGTCGCCCGCATGGTTTTCACAGAGCCTGTTCTGAACGGGTTCTAAACTCAGCGCTGCGGGCAGGGTCTACCGTGCTTACAGGCAAATCGTCATTTCCATTCTCTACACTGCGCCAGCCTGCGACCGGGTGGGTGCATTTTGACTTCTTTATAGGGGACTTCGATGTCCGTACGACGCACACGCAAAGACGATGGCAGCCAATGGACAGTTGCGGACAGCCGCAGTGTTTACGGGATTCGCCATTGGGGGGCCGGGTATTTCGCGATCAATGAAGCCGGTCGCGTCGAAGTCCGTCCGAACGGCCCCGACAGTTCGCCCATCGATTTGTACGAGCAAGTCGACCAGTTGCGCCAGAGCGGCCTTTCGCTGCCCTTGCTGGTGCGCTTCCCCGACATCCTGCAAGACCGGGTGCGTCAGCTCACCGGCGCGTTCGACAGCAACATCGCGCGCCTGGAATACCAGAGCCAGTACACCGCGCTTTACCCCATCAAGGTGAACCAGCAGGAAGCGGTGATCGAAAACATCATCGCGACACAGAACGTGTCGATCGGCCTGGAAGCCGGCTCCAAGCCCGAGCTGCTGGCGGTGCTGGCCCTGGCGCCGAAGGGCGGGACCATCGTCTGCAACGGCTACAAAGACCGCGAGTTCATCCGCCTGGCGCTGATGGGCCAGAAGCTGGGCCATAACGTTTTCATCGTGATCGAGAAAGAATCCGAAGTCGGCCTGGTGATTGAAGAAGCCGCGTCGCTCAAGGTCAAGCCACAGGTCGGCCTGCGGGTTCGCCTGTCGTCCCTGGCGTCGAGCAAGTGGGCCGACACCGGTGGCGAAAAATCCAAGTTCGGCTTGTCGGCCGCGCAGCTGTTGTCGGTGGTCGAGCGCTTCCGTGGCGCGGGCCTGGACCAGGGCATCCGCCTGCTGCACTTCCACATGGGTTCGCAGATCGCCAACCTGGCGGACTACCAGCATGGCTTCAAGGAAGCGATCCGTTATTACGGCGAGCTGCGCAACCTTGGGCTGCCGGTGGATCACATCGACGTCGGCGGGGGCCTGGGCGTGGACTACGACGGCACGCACTCGCGCAACGCCAGCTCCATCAACTACGACATGGACGATTACGCCGGTGTCGTGGTGGGCATGCTCAAGGAGTTCTGCGATGCCCAGAGCTTGCCGCATCCGCACATCTTTTCCGAAAGCGGTCGTTCGCTGACCGCGCACCACGCCATGTTGGTGGTGCAAGTGACCGACGTCGAGAAACACCACGATGACGTCCCGGTCATCGAGAACAAGGAAAGCCTGCCGGAAACCGTGCAGTGGCTGGTGGACCTGCTGGGCCCGACCGATATCGAGATGGTCACCGAGACTTACTGGCGAGCCACCCATTACATGAGTGACGTGGCAGCCCAATACGCCGATGGCAAGCTGACCCTGGCGGAAAAAGCTTTGGCCGAGCAGTGCTACTTCGCGGTGTGCCGTCGCCTGCACAATTCGCTGAAGGCCCGCCAGCGTTCGCACCGCCAGGTGTTGGACGAGCTCAACGACAAGCTGGCCGACAAGTACATCTGCAACTTCTCCGTCTTCCAGAGCCTGCCGGACACTTGGGCGATCGGCCAGGTATTGCCGATCCTGCCGCTGCATCGCCTCGACGAAGAGCCACTGCGCCGTGCCGTGCTGCAAGACCTGACCTGCGACTCCGATGGCAAGATCAAGCAGTACGTCGACGAGCAGAGCATCGAGACCAGCCTGCCGGTCCACTCGCTCAATCCAGGCGAGGATTATTTGTTGGGTATTTTCCTGGTGGGTGCCTACCAGGAAATCCTGGGTGACATGCACAACCTGTTTGGTGACACCGACTCGGTGAACATCTACCAGAACGCCGATGGCAGCGTGTACCACGCCGGTATCGAAACCCACGACACCATCGAAGACATGTTGCGCTATGTGCACCTGTCGCCGGAGGAGTTGATGACTCACTACCGTGACAAGTGCGCCAGCGCCCGGATCACGGCGGCCGAGCGCACTCAGTTCCTGGATGCGCTGCGACTGGGGCTGACGCGTTCGTCCTACCTTTCTTCCTGACGGTGGCCCCTTGCGGGGCCGCTGTTGCAGGCTAGAGCGATTCATCGTGGCGAGGGTAGCTCGCTCCCGCTGGCGCGCAATGGTCCCGAATGGGGCCAGATGCGCCCAGCGGGAGCAAGCTTCCTCGCCACGTTGTTTCTGCATTGCAAACCCGTGCGCCGCGTTTATCGGCCTATTGATGCCGTTTAGCTGACGGCGTCCTAATTTCATGTAGTCCCTTTCCTAAATAGTCCTTGAGCCCTCTACTCGTCCTCTGCTGTCGGCGAGAATGCCCGGTCGCCCCTCCTGTAGAGAAAACGCCGATGTCCGATCCAGCCTGCGAGCTACCTTTTCGTCTGGAGATAGCCGGTCTGTCCGAACCTTTCGTCGTCGTAGCCTTAACAGGCAATGAAGCCATCAGCGAACCCTTCGTTTTCGAAGTGGAGCTGTCGGTCAGCGACATGGCGCTGGACATGGCCGGGTTGCTGTACCGCAACGTCTGGCTGAGCTTCGGAACCAAGGATCAAGGCATCCACGGGCGACTTCACGAAATCGTCCACCGCCATGGCGAGAGCTGCCGGGTACGCATCGGGCCGAAGCTGGCGAGCCTTGCGCAGCGTTTCAGTCAACGGGTCTTCAATGCCTGCTCGGTGCCACAGATCATCCGCCAGGTCCTGGGCGGGCATGGTATCAACGGCCGCAGCCTGTGCCTGGATCTGAGCAACGCTTATCCTTCGTTGGATCTGTATACCCAGTACCGCGAATCCGACCTGCATTTCCTACAACGAATGTGCGCCCAGGCGGGTATCCACTTTCATTTCGATCACACCCGGGACGGGCAATGCCTGGTTTTTGCGGATACGGCGGGCAACGTTCCGACGATGGACAAGGCTTTGTACAGTGTTGAAGGGCGGGCCCGCGCAGTGCGTGCGTTCACGGTGAAGGCGGATATCCACGGAGCGTTGGTTGCCCAGGGCCGTAGCGATCTGATGCACTTGCACGCCGGCCAGATCCTGTCGCTGAAGGGCCATCCTCATGGAAAGTGGAACCAGGGCTGGTTATTGACGCAGGTTGAACACCACGGTCATGCGGGCGGTTATGGCAATCTTTTCCAGGCCATTCCCTGGGGGATGCCCTTCCTGGTGGACAGGGCGCCGGACAAGCCTGTCATGGTGAGCAGGCAACGCGGCTGGGTCGTGGAAGTGGATGAGCCGCGAGTGGCCGGGCGAGTGGCGGTGCAGTTCGACTGGGCCTATCAGGGAGAGGGCGCCATCCCCAGTCATTGCTGGCTGCCCTTGGCACCCGAGCTTGCGGCGCGTGGCGTGGGGACGATTGCCGAGGGCACCGAGGTTCTGGTGAGTTTTATCGAGGGCGACCCGGACCGTCCCCTGGTCAGCGCATTCCTGGGTGGCGCCCCCGGCGCGCAGTCAACGCAGGCGCTTCCTCCCGCCGCGCCCGCCGGGGAAATTCCCGGGGCTTCTGGAGTCGATTCATCCTTGTTGTCCGCAATCAAGGATGGTGAGCCACTGGTCTTGCTGTGCCTTTTGCCAGGCGGGGGGCGTTTCAGCCCTTGTGCGCAGCCGGTGTGTACCTGTCGCATGGTGATGGGACAGGGCGCGGGCGCGGCGCCATGAATGTGGCCACCTTGCCGGGTCCCGCTCCCCAATGGCTGCTGTTAGACGTTCCGGACGCGCCCGAGGCCGCACAACGCCTGAAGGAACAATTTTCCGAGGTGCCGCGTTTTGCCCTGTTCGAGGGAACCGAGTTCGACGGAGCGAGATCACACGGCCCGTTGTTGGTGGATCTTAGGCAATCGCCTGCGCTGGCCAGCCTGTGCCATCTGGACGCTCGATCCTGGCCCGGGTTGCTGTTGGTGACCTCGACGCCAGCCGAGTCCTTGCTAGTACATTTGCGGCGCATGCTGACGGTGACGCTGGGCCTGCATTACAAGGCCTTCCTGAGTTATTACAACCCGCACACCGCCAGCTATTTCTTCGATGCCTGCGATCCCCGGGAGCTCAGTTGCTGGCTGGGACCGATCAGCCTGTTGCGCTGGTTCGGTGGCACCTGGTCCGATCGGACGATGGGGTGCCAGGGGTGGCAACAGCTCTCCAATCCCAGGCTTGCGGTGCCTGCGCTGGAAAACGAGCATGGCCTCAGCGACAGGCAACAGGTGAAATTGCAGGAGTGCTTCCTGGAACGTCACGTCTGGCGATGGTCTCGCTCCACCGGCCATGACTTTTGGGTGCTCTGGGACTACGTGCAACAGGGGCGCAAGCTGGGGTTCAGCGAGCAGGCCGTTCTCGACGGCTGGTTATGGCTGCGCTTGCAATACCCCGATGCCGAGCCCGTGCCGGGGCTGCCTGGTGGTTCCCAGCGAGAACGTCTCGATCATTTGCGACGCCTCTGGCAAGGCAAACAGGGCTGAACATCATCGAGTTTCGGCATCGACCCAGCCGCCCCGACGGTGCAAGAGCCAGGCGACCGTCCCGAGCGTCAGGCTGCGCACCGTCATGAACAACAGGAAGGTGATCCACAGTCCGTGGTTGCCGAGTCCTTGCAGCGCCCAGGCCAGCGGCAACACCAGCAACAGGGTCAGGAGCATGCCGTTGCGCATTTCCCGGGCGCGGGTGGCGCCGATGAACAGGCCATCGAGCAGATAGCTCCACACGGCAATCAATGGCAGCGTTGCCAGGTAGGGCAGGTAGCGATAAGCGGTGTCGCGCACGTCGGCGATGTCGGTCTGCATGTCGATGAACAAATGTCCGGCCAGCAGAAACAGCAGTGCGAACCCGACGCTCGCGATCAAGGACCAACCGCAGGCGACCACCAGCGAACGGCGCAGGGCCAGGCGGTCGCGAGCGCCAATGGCGTGGCCGCACAGCGCTTCCACCGCATGGGCCAGGCCATCCAGGGCATGGGCGGTAAGCAGCAGGCCATTGAGCAGCAGCGCATTGGCCGCCACCGTCGCGTCCCCCAGCCGCGCGCCTTGCACGGTGATCAGGAAAAACACCGATTGCAGCACCAGGCTGCGTATGAAAATGTCCCGGTTTACCGCCAGCAGCGGTCGCCAGCTCTGCCACAGGCTCAGGGCGGCCCAGGCGATCCGCCCTGGCCAGGCGCGCAGCGTCCTTCGGGCCAGGGCCAGGCCCACCAGCGCGCCCGCCCACTCGGCGATGACCGAGGCGCGTGCCGAACCCGTCACGCCCCAATCCAGGCCGATGACGAACCACAGGTTCAAGGCGATGTTCACCAGGTTGGTGACCAACAGGATCGTCAACGGTGCGCGGGCGTTCTGGGCGCCAAGGAACCAGCCCACCAGCGCGTAACTGGCCAGCGCCGCCGGCAAGCCGAAAAGCCGGGTGTGGAAGAAATCCCGGGTCAATTGGTCGAGCTCGGCAGAGGGCTGCATGAAGTGCAATGCCACGTCGCTCAACGGAACCCCGACCGCCCCAAGCACCACCGACAGCCCCAACGCCAGCAAGAGTCCTTGCAGCAAGACCTGCCGCAGCGCAGCGCCATCGCCACGCCCGGCTGCCTGGGCGGCGAACCCGGTTGAGCCCATGCGCAGGAACCCCATGGCCCAGGCCAGCACCGTGTACAGACTCGCCCCGACCGCCACCGCGCCCAACTGATGGGCATGGGGCAAGTGGCCGATGACGGTACTGTCCACCAGTGCTACCAGCGGTACGGATATATTCGAGAGAATCATTGGCGCGGCCAGCGCCCATACCCGACGGTGGGTGAGGCGGTCGCGCCAGTCGGCGATCAGGTTGGACATGGTGGCTCCTTGATGGAGCGCGATTGTAGCGTTATCGCAGCGTTCGTTCCTGATGTCGCCCTGTTTGTCTTCAGTGGATGATCCAGCTCAGCAACCACAACCCCAATACCAGCCAGATAATGCCCATGACAATCGAGGCCCGCATGAAGGCGCGGATCGCCGAATACAGCAGCATCAGCCCGAGGATAAGTGCGACGATGCTGATGATCGAGGTGTCCATGCCAAGCGTGCGGGACAGGCCATCGACAAAATTGCCACCGGCATTGGCCAAGGTGTTGAACAGCCCGCTGAGCAGGTCGACGATGAAACGGATCACCGAACCGAGCGCCTGGCCGAGCCATTCGAAGAAACTTTCTACCTGCATGTTTGCATCCTGATGGAGAGGAATCGGAATCGAGCCGTCGGCTCCTGACTGTAGGAGTTGTGGCGGCTGCGATCGTTCGATTATGGAGCAATTCACCGCTTCGTACCGAGACGCTTGCCTTCCCTCGTCATCGCCCCGAAGCTATGCGCATTCAGGAGAACCCCATGAACCTTGTTGAACTGACCGAACGCCTGCATGCCATTCGTGACCGTAACGATTGGCGGCAATTCCACAGCCCGAAGAACCTCGCCATGGCCGCCAGCGTCGAGATGGCCGAGCTGGTCGAGATTTTCCAATGGCTGACCGAGGACCAGTCGCGCCAGCTGCCCGCGGATAAACTGGCCCACGCCGGGCAGGAAGTCGGTGACATTGTGTTGTACCTGTTGCTGCTGTGCAGCGAGTTGGGCTTGGATATGGACGCCGTGGTGCGCGGCAAATTGGCCGACAGCGAGCGGCGGTTCGCCCCATGAGTGACCGTCATTTCGACCAGCTCGCCACGCGTTTCGCGGAAAAAATCTACGGCGGGGCCAAGGGGGCGATCCGCCTGGCGGTGCTCCAGGCCGATTTGCTTGAAGCCTTGCCTGACCGCCCGTTGCGTATTCTGGATGTTGGCGCGGGCCTGGGGCACATGTCACTGTGGCTGGCCGAGCGTGGTCACCAGGTGACCTTGGCTGAACCGGCCGAGCCCATGCTTGAGGGTGCCCGTCAGCGGTTTGCCGAGGCCGGCCAGGACGCAACGTTCATTCAGGCGCCGTGGCAGGACCTGCTCGGCCAGCTCACCGAACCGTACGATCTGGTGCTGTGTCACGCGGTGCTGGAGTGGCTGGCCGAGCCCCACGCGATCCTGCCGGTTCTGCATCAACTGACGGCGCCTGGCGGCTGGTTGTCGTTGGCGTTCTACAACCGCGACGCGCTGGTTTATCGAAACTTGCTCAAAGGGCATTTCCGCAAGTTGCGCAAAAACGACCTGGCCGGTGAAAAACAGAGCCTGACCCCGCAACAACCCCTTGATCCTCGCCAATTGGCGGCGCAACTTGAAGACCTGTGGCAGGTCGAAATTCAAAGTGGCGTGCGGGTTTTTCATGACTACATGCCGGTGCAATTCCAGGGCCGCGTAGAGCTCGCGCAATTGCTGGAAATGGAACTGGCCCACCGGCGCCACCCAGCGTTTGCCGGGTTGGGACGCTACCTGCATTGGGTCTGTCGCCCCCTCTGATCCGAAAGAGCAGCCGGAGAGCGAAATGAAAGGTCGTTCAGGATTATTGGTGTTATGCCTCGGGCTGGCAGCCTGCCAGAGCGACAATCCGTATGTCGCGACTTCCAATCCGTTGCCGCCGGCGCCGCCCGAGGCCGCCAAAGTGTTCGATCGCAGCGCCTATCCGGCGCCGCCCCGTGACTATGGCCGCTATCGCAGTTGGGCCTGGCTCAACGGTCGGTTGCCGCCGGGTACTGCCTGGGCGGATTCGGCCCAGGTGGCCGAAGCGGTAAGCGCAGCGTTGGACCAACGCGGGCTGCGTCCGCTGCATGACAATCGCCCGGCGGACCTCTTCGTCAGTGCCGACCTGCGCCTGGAAACCCGGCTGCGGCAGGTCCGGGACGACTATGACGCGGGCTATTACGGCGGCTACAACCGCTACGGGCCGGGTTATGGCATGTACAACACCATTCCCGTGGTGCGCACCTATCAGGAGCATGTCGTGGTGGTTCGGGTCGATCTGTTCGACGCCCGCAATGGCCAGCCCGTGTGGAGCGCCAGCGCCGAGACCAGCCAGCGCGGCAATCAGAGCGAGCGCACCGATGCCATTCGTGACGCGGTGGAAAAGGCCATGTCGGCCTATCCTCCCAGTTGATTCAAACAACGGAGAAAAACCATGTTTCGCCGTCTTGTCCCGCTTGCCCTTGCCCTGTTGCTCAGCGCCTGCGCTTCCAACCAGGTCAATCATGATTTCGACACCAGCCGCGACTTCGCGGCCTACCGCAGCTGGAGCTGGAAGGAGCCGGCGTTGCAATATCGCCCGGACGATCCGCGCATCAAGAGCGACCTGACCGAACAGCGCATCCGCCAGGCGGTCGCCGATCAACTCGACCAGCGTGGCCTGCGTCCGGCTTCGGGCGGCGCGCGGGGCGATGTGCAGGTCCAGGCCTACCTGATCGTCGAAGATCGCCAGCAACAGGTGACGACCAACTATGGCGGCGGTTGGGGCGGCCCATGGAATGGTTATTGGGGCGGACCGATGTACAACGAAACCCGTAACCTCAGCTACAAGGTCGCCACCGTGCAGATCGACCTGCTCGACGGCAAGGATGGCAAGCTCGTCTGGCGTGGCAGCGACGAGCAATTGCTCAGTGATTCACCCAACCCGATGGATCGCAGCGCGAAGGTGCGCGAGACGGTGGGGCGGATCCTGTCCAACTACCCACCGCGTTGATTGGTTGACCCATAGGTTGGGTGGAATACTTTCAAGCAACCGGCTGCCAACTTCCCAGCATATGCTCCAGCTCACCAGCCCCCACCAATCGCAATTGCCCGCTGGAACCGGCCGCGCTCGCCAGCAATGTCACCTCGCTGGGCAGGCGCACTGGCTTCTTGAACGTTACGTCGATTTCGATATTGGCTTCGGGCAAATGATCATCGAGCGCCGCCAACGTCCTTGCCTTGTTCCACAGACCATGGGCGATGGCACTGGGGAAGCCGAACAACCGGGCGCTGGCGCCGCTCAGGTGGATCGGGTTGTAGTCGCCTGACACCTTGGCGTATTGCCGGCCAATATCCACGGGTGCGGTCCAGCGTGTCACTTGCGTCAACTCGGGGCTGTCCTCGGATGAGTCCTCGGCCAATGCGCCGTCAAGCTGGACGCCTTTGCAGAGCATCTGGCTTTGGGCCTGCCACAAGGGGCCCAACTGATCTTCGATACGGGTCACCAGATCGAATACCGCCCCCTTGGCATGAGGCTGCAGGTTCTCGACGTTGACGCTCGCCCGCACCTGGCTGACACCGCCCATGGGCCGCAGCACGCGGATGCGGTTGTTCAGGTGGATCAAGCCCAGCAATGGGAACGGGAAATCCCGGGCGGTCAGCAATTGCATCTGCAAGGCGAACGCCAGCACGTGTGGATAGGTCGGCGGCAATAGTCCGCTTTCGCTGAAACCACACACTTTGCGATAGGCCGCCAGGTTCTTTTGGTCGACCTGGATCACTTGGCGCAGCCCGACGTCAGGCAGGACCGTGCCGGTGATCTTGCGGCGAGTCGCGGCCTTGGCGTAGAGCCCTGACATCGAAGGGGCGGTGTTTATTTCCTGCCATTGGATCGTCATGGTCACGCCCCCAACAAGCTTTGCCCGCACACGCGCAGCGCCTGCCCGGTGACGGCGCCGGAGCCTGGTTGTGCGAGCCAGGCCACGGCTTCGGCGACGTCCTGGGGCAAGCCGCCCTGGCCCAGCGAACTCATGCGGCGCCCGGCTTCACGCAGGGCGAAGGGAATGTCGGCGGTCATGCGTGTCTCGATAAAGCCCGGTGCCACCGCGTTGATGCTGATTCCCCGCGCCTCCAGGCCAGGCGCCCAGGCTTGGGCGAGGCCGATCAGCCCGGCCTTGCTCGCGGCATAGTTGGTCTGGCCGCGATTGCCGGCGATGCCGCTGATGGAGGCAAGCAACACGATCCGGCCATTGTCCCGCAGGGTGCCGCTGTCGAGCATGGCCTTGGTCAGCACCTGCGGCGCGTTGAGGTTGACCGCCAGCACCGCGTCCCAGAACTCGGGCGTCATGTTGGCGAGGGTCTTGTCCCGGGTGATGCCGGCGTTGTGCACCACGATGTCGACGCCGTCGGGCAGGTGTTCGATCAACTGCGCGGCGGCATCTTCGGCGCAGATGTCCAGCGTCACGCTGCGCCCACTCAGGCGCGCGGCCAGGGCGTCCAGGTCGGCCTTGGCTTGCGGGACATCGAGCAGGATCACATCGGCGCCGTCACGGGCCAGGGTTTCGGCGATGGACGCGCCGATGCCACGGGCGGCGCCGGTTATCAGCGCCTTGAGCCCGGTGAGCGGTCGCGTCCAATCCTGGACCTGGGTCTGGCAGGCCTTGAGGCGGATAACCTGCCCGGAAACGTAGGCACTCTTGGGCGACAGGAAAAACCGCAGGGCCCCCTCTAACTGCGCTTCGGCGCCGTCACCGACATAAAGCAACTGCAGCGTCCCGCCATGGCGCAATTCCTTGGCCAGGGAGCGGCTGAAGCCTTCCAGCGCCCGTTGCGCACTGGCGGCAAACGGGTCATCGAGGCTTTCCGGGGCGCGACCGAGGATGACGACATGGGCGCTGTGGTCGAGGTTTTTCATGAGGGGCTGGAAGAATTCGCGCAACTGCTTGAGCTGCTCGACCTGCACCAGATGGCTGGCGTCGTACACCACCGCCTTGATTTTCGGGCCGTGGCCGGGGATCCATTCGGTCGCCAGCGTTGGTTCGCCACCGTAGATGAAAATGGCGTCGGTCAAGCGCTTGGCGAACGTGGCGACCTGTTCGGTCAGGGGGCCACCGCCCAACAGCAGGGCGCCCTCGATAGGCCGCAGCCGCCCGGCCTGCCAGCGTTCCAGGCGCACCGGCGAGGGCAAGCCCAGAGCGCCAACCAGACGCAGGCCAATGGGCGAGTTGGCGAAGTCTATGTAACGGTCTGACATGGAACACACTCCGGCTGATGAGGTTCCAAGTGTGGACCATGTTTGGCAATTGGTCGTTCGATCGCCCGGATAAAGCCTAAGCTTGTGGCTGGGCACGTTACCGCAGGCCAATTTCACACATTCGCGCATACAGGGGAGTTCTTCATGGCACAGCTACGCCGCGTCGCGATCATCGGTGGTAACCGCATTCCGTTCGCCCGCTCCAACGGGCCCTATGCCACCGCCAGCAACCAGGCGATGCTGACGGCTGCGCTCGAAGGTTTGATCGAGCGCTACAACCTGCACGGTGCTCACATCGGGGAAATGGCCGCGGGGGCGGTGCTCAAGTTTTCCCGGGACATGAACCTGACTCGCGAATGCGTGCTCGGCTCACGGCTGGCACCCAGCACCCCGGCCTATGACGTGCAACAGGCGTGCGGCACGGGGCTTGAGACCGTGCTGCTGGTGGCGAACAAAATCGCCCTGGGCCAGATCGACAGCGCCATCGCCGGCGGCGTGGACACTACCTCCGACGCGCCCATCGGTGTCAATGAGGGGCTGCGCAGGATCCTGCTGCAAGCCAATCGCTCCAAGACCACCGCCGATAAGATCAAGGCTTTTCTGCAACTGCGTCCCCAACACTTGGTTCCCGACCTGCCGCGCATCAACGAACCGCGCACGGGCCTGAGCATGGGCGAACATTGCGAGTTGATGGCGCAGACCTGGCAGATTCCCCGAGACGAGCAAGACCGTCTGGCCCTGGAAAGTCATCAGAAAATGGCCGCTTCCTATGCCGAAGGCTGGCATAACGATTTGATGACGCCGTTCCTGGGCCTGACCCGCGACAACAACCTGCGCCCGGACCTGACCCTGGACAAGCTCGCGTCCCTCAAGCCGGCCTTTGAAAAAAGCGCCAAGGGCACGCTGACCGCAGGCAATTCCACGCCGCTGACCGATGGTGCCTCGCTGGTATTGTTGGGCAGCGAAGAGTGGGCGAACGCCCGCGGACTGCCAATCCTGGCCTACCTGCGTGACGGTGAAACGGCAGCGGTGGATTTCGTCAACGGCGCTGAAGGCCTGCTGATGGCGCCGGTCTATGCGGTGCCGCGCTTGTTGGCACGCAACGGCCTGACGTTGCAGGATTTCGACTACTACGAAATCCACGAGGCGTTCGCGGCCCAGGTCTTGTGTACATTGAAGGCCTGGGAGGACCCGGATTACTGCAGATCCCGGCTGGGCCTCGACACGCCGCTGGGCGCCCTCGACCGCAGCCGATTGAATGTGAAAGGCAGCTCATTGGCCGCCGGGCATCCATTCGCCGCGACGGGCGGCCGTATCGTCGCCAACCTGGCCAAACTGCTGGACGCGGCCGGGAAGGGCCGGGGCCTGATTTCCATCTGCGCGGCGGCCGGCCAAGGTGTGACGGCGATCATCGAGCGCTGACCATCGCCTCGCGCGTGGGCGCAGCCTGGGCTCGCTGGCGGCTGGCGTAGCGTTCGGCGAGGATCGAACAGACGATCAGTTGCATGGGGTGATAGATCATGATCGGCAGCAGGATCAGCCCCAGGCCGGGATCGGTGCCGAAGATCAACGCCGCCATCGGCACCCCGGCGGCCAGGGATTTTTTGCTCGCGCAGAACACTGCAGCGATTTCATCGGCGTTGCTGAACCGCAGAGCGCGGGCGGTGCGGGTGGTCATCCACAGGATAATGGCCAGCAGTACGGCGCTGCCGAGCACCGCGCTGACCAGCACGCCATTGCCTTGTTGTCGCCAGATTCCGGAAACCATCGAATTGCAGAACGCGGCGTACACCAGCAGCAGGATGACCAATTTGTCGATGATGCTGGTATAGCGCTTGTATCGGGCGAAGAAACCGGCCAGCCAGCGCCGCAGGAATTGCCCAAGCACCAATGGCAGCAGCAACATCAGGCACAGATCGAGAAGGGTCGAGCCCAGGTCGATGCCACCGGCACCGCTGCCGACCACCAGGCTGACCAGCAGTGGCGTCAGGAAAATCCCGAGCACGCTGGACAGGCTGGCGTTGAGAATCGCCGCCGGCACGTTGCCGCCCGCGCTGCCTGTGAGGGCCACCGACGAGGAGATGGTCGAGGGCAGGGCGCACAGGTAAAAGAACCCCAGCATCAATAGCGACGGCACATGGCTGCCCAATGACCAATCACCGATCAGCCAGATCAAGGGAAACACGACGAAGGTAAAACCCTGCACCATCAAATGCAGCCGGACGTTCTTCAAGCCGTGGCGGACCTGCTCCCCGGACAAGTTGATCCCATGGAGGAAAAACACCACGAAGATGCCGATGTTGACCACCCAATCCGCATGCATCGCGCCGCCCGTGGCGCCGAATCCGGGAAAGAAATACGCCAACAACGTGGCAAGCAACATGCCGCACAGGAACCAGTCGGTCACCAGGCGTTTAAGGTGTCTTAGGATGTGCATAGGGCGCCGCAAGTTGTATGAGAAGTCGACTTAGCCTAACGTCGGCCTGAACAGTCGTCTTGCGATATAAGGCCAATCAATGCCGACTAACGGACAGCAGCAGCTTGAACGGCGCATTCCCGACCTGACGGAACTGCCTCGGCCACTTTATGCTCGGGTCGAAAGCCTGGATGCGGGTTCATGGACCCAGGTACATCGACACGATTGGGTGCAGTTTTCCTATGCCATCAGCGGTGTGCTCGGCGTTCATACCGCCGAGGGCAGTTTCTTCGCGCCGCCGCAACGGGGCATCTGGATCCCGGCCGACCTCGAACATCACGTCGTGACATCCACCCGTGCGGAAATGCGCAGCCTTTATGTGCATCGCCAGGCTTGCCCGTGGGCCGATGAGCGTTGCCGCGTTCTGGAGGTCACGCCTTTGGCGCGAGAGCTGATCAAGGTCTTCTGCCAATTTCCCGCCGCCTACCCGCAAGGCGATACCCAGGAGGCGCGGCTGGTGCAAGTGCTGCTGGACCAGTTGGCGGCATTGCCGGAAGTGGGTTTTTCCCTGCCGCTGCCACGGCATGCCCGCCTGCTGGAGCTGTGTAACGAGTTGATCGAACAGCCCGAATCCTGCGTCACCCTGCAAGCCTGGGCCGAGCGACTGGGCACATCGGAAAAGACCCTGACCCGTTTGTTTCTACGTGAAACCGGCCTCAACTTTCGCGCGTGGCGCCAACGCATGCGGCTGTTGTCCTCCTTGGGGTCGCTGGAGAAAGGCGACAGTGTGACCAGCGCGGCGCTGTCTTGCGGGTATGAGTCGACGTCCGCTTTCATCGCGGCATTCAAGGGATTGTTCGGTTTCACCCCGGGCGAACTGTTCACGCATTAAGCCCTTGTCAGTTCTTGTCGCAAATACTTGCTTATCCAATGACCTGCGACGGGCCGGGTCTCGGCTATGATCTTGCGCGGTTGATCTGATCCGGCACAGTGTGTGCATTCAGGGTTCATAGGTCGGAACCCCTCCCCGTGAAGGGAGGATTGCCGTATAACGACCTGTCATTCGCGTGTTTGGTAATAAAGGACCCAGAATAAAAGCTGATGAAGACTCCAAAACGCATTGAACCCCTGATCGAGGACGGTCTGGTCGACGAGGTGCTGCGCCCACTCATGAGTGGCAAAGAAGCAGCTGTTTATGTGGTGCGCTGCGGCAATGAGCTGCGATGCGCCAAGGTCTACAAGGAGGCGAACAAGCGAAGTTTTCGCCAGGCGGCCGAATACCAGGAAGGTCGCAAGGTCCGTAACAGTCGTCAGGCCCGCGCCATGGCAAAAGGTTCGAAGTTCGGGCGCAAGGAAACTGAAGACGCTTGGCAGAACGCCGAAGTGGCTGCGTTGTTCCGGTTGGCCAACGCCGGTGTGCGAGTGCCCAAGCCGTACGACTTCCTTGAAGGCGTGCTGCTGATGGAACTGGTGGCCGACGAGTATGGCGATGCCGCGCCACGCCTGAACGATGTCGTGCTGGAGCCGGACCAGGCACGCGAATATCACGCCTATCTGATTTCTCAGATCGTACTGATGCTGTGTACCGGCCTGGTGCACGGCGACCTGTCGGAGTTCA
Organism: Pseudomonas algeriensis; assembly: GCF_048847255.1. Taxonomy (NCBI): domain Bacteria; kingdom Pseudomonadati; phylum Pseudomonadota; class Gammaproteobacteria; order Pseudomonadales; family Pseudomonadaceae; genus Pseudomonas; species Pseudomonas algeriensis. The sequence goes on from NZ_JBKKRK010000009.1 coordinate 240,396, forward strand.
ACGTGCTGCTCACGCCGACAGGCCCGGTCATCATCGATCTGCCGCAAGCGGTGGACGCCGCTGGCAACAACCACGCCTTCAGCATGTTGGAGCGGGATGTCGGCAACATGGCGTCCTACTTCGGCCGTTTCGCTCCGGAGCTGAAACGCACCCGGTACGCCAAGGAAATGTGGGCGCTTTATGAAGCCGGCACGTTGCACCCGGGCAGTGTGTTGACCGGTGAGTTCGACGAGCCCGAAGAGCTGGCGGATGTTGGCGGGATCATGCGCGAGATCGAGGCCGCGCGCCTGGACGAAGAACGACGCCAGGCTGTGCGCGCCGCCGACGATGCGCCGCCAGGCAAGACCGAGGAGCCGCCTCCGCCTTGGATGCAGTGATCGGTTGTCCCAGAAACCCGGCCCAGGCCGGGTTTTTTAATTGTGTTCGGTATCGGGCATCACTTCTTGCAACACCCCGATTCCAGCTCCTTGAGGATCGGGCAGTCGGGCCGGTGATCGCCCTGGCAGTGTTCCACCAAGTCCTGGAGGGTATCGCGCAGCTCCGCGAGTTCACGGATTTTCTGGTTCAGTTCATCGATGTGTTGCTTGGCCAGGGTCTTCACGTCGGCACTGGCACGTTGGCGGTCCTGCCACAGCGTCAACAGTTTGCCGACTTCTTCCAGGGAAAACCCCAGGTCCCGGGAGCGCTTGATGAACGCCAGCGTGTGCAAATCATCGGTGCTGTAGATCCGGTAGCCGCTGTCCGTGCGATGGGCCGCCTTGAGCAAGCCGATGGATTCGTAATACCGGATCATCTTCGCGCTAAGGCCACTCTGGCGGGCCGCTTGGCCGATGTTCATCGCTTGTCCTCCAGATCTGCGGGTGTCCAGAACTTCAACAGCAATGCATTGCTGACCACGCTGACGCTCGACAGCGCCATGGCTGCGCCGGCCAGCACCGGGTTGAGCAAGCCGAACGCGGCCAGGGGAATCCCGACCAGGTTATAGACGAAGGCCCAGAACAGGTTCTGGCGGATCTTTGCGTAGGTCTTGCGGCTGATATCCAGCGCCGCCGGCACCAGGCGAGGGTCGCCGCGCATCAGCGTGATGCCGGCGGCGTGCATCGCCACGTCGGTGCCGCCGCCCATGGCGATGCCAATGTCGGCTGCGGCCAGGGCCGGGGCGTCATTGATGCCGTCGCCAACCATCGCCACCACCGAATGGCCCCTCAGTCGCTCGACGATGGCGGATTTGTCGGCCGGCAATACTTCGGCGTGGACGTTGTTGATTCCCAGCGCCTGGGCCACAACCCGAGCGCTGCCTCGGTTATCGCCGGTGAGCAGATGGATGGTGATATGACGCTGGTTCAAGGCCTCCACCGCCGCCAAGGCGCCCGGCTTGAGTGTGTCGCCGAAGGCAAACAGGCCGAGGACGCGAGGTGTCGAGCCTTGATCGATCAGCCAGGACAACGTCCGACCTTCGGTTTCCCAGGCCTGCGCCGCCTCGGCCAGCGAGTCGGGGTCTGGACCGAGCTCTTCCAGCAAACGCCGATTGCCCAGCGCCAGTCGGCGCCCGTCGAGGCTGCCGGCGATGCCGCGCCCGGTAAGCGACTGGCTATCGCTGATGTCCGGTACGTTCAAGCCGCGCTCGGCGCAGGCGTCCAGCACTGCTTTGGCCAGCGGATGCTCGCTGCCCCGTTGCAGGGCGCCGGCCATTCTCAGCAGCGCATTTTCTTCACCTTCGAGCGCCGCCAAGTGAGCAATACGCGGCGCGCCGGACGTCAAGGTTCCGGTTTTGTCGAACACCACTGTGTCCACGTCATGGGCGCGCTCCAGCGCCTCGGCGTCCTTGATCAAGATGCCGTGGCGCGCGGCGACGCCGGTGCCGGCCATGATCGCTGTCGGCGTCGCCAGGCCCAGGGCACAGGGGCAGGCGATCACCAGCACGGCGACGGCGTTGATCAGTGCTGTCTCCAGCGGCGCTCCGTAGAGCCACCAGCCCGCCAATGTCGCAAGGGCCAAAAGCAACACAACCGGCACGAAGACCTGGCTGACTCTGTCCACCAGCTTCTGGATGGGGGCCTTGGCCGCCTGGGCGTCTTCCACCAGGCGAATGATGCGCGCCAGGACCGTCTCTGCGCCAAGGGCCTGGGTGCGCACCAGCAAACGACCTTCGCCATTGATCGCGCCACCGGTGACCTTGTCACCGGGTTGCTTGGGCACGGGCAGGCTTTCGCCACTGATCAGTGCCTCGTCGGCATGGCTTTGGCCTTCGATCACTTCGCCGTCCACCGGGAATCGCTCGCCAGGCTTGACCAACACCCAGTCATTCAAGCGCAGCGCGTTGATGGCAACATCCCGTTCCTCGCCGTCGATCACCTGAACAGCCCGCTCCGGTCGCAGGGCTTCGAGGGCGCGGATGGCGCTGGCGGTTTGTCGTTTGGCACGGCTTTCCAAATATTTGCCGAGCAATACCAGGGCAATCACCACGGCCGAGGCCTCGAAGTACAAGTGCGGCATGCTCCCGGGCTGGGCAATCGCCCATTCGTAGAGACTCAGGCCATAACCGGCGCTGGTGCCCAGGGCGACCAATAGGTCCATATTCCCGGCCCCGGCGCGGACAGCTTTAAAAGCCGCGACGTAGAAACGTGCACCGAAGATGAATTGGACGGGCGTCGCCAACGCGAACTGCAGCCAGGCTGGCAGCATCCAGCTCACGCCGAAGGGCTGCAACATCATCGGCAATACCAAGGGCAGGGACAGCAGAATTGCCAGTATCAGTGCCAGCCGCTCGCGGTTCAGTCGATCGCCCTGGTTTTTTCGCGGTTGTTCCACTTCCCAGACACTGGCGTCATAGCCGGCGCGCTTGACCGCTTCGAGGAGCGTTTGCGGGTCGATCTGGCCCAGCAATTCGAGGTGAGCCCGCTCATTGGCCAAGTTCACGCTGGCGCGATGCACGCCGGCGACTTTGCTCAATGCTCGCTCGACCCGTGCAACGCAAGAGGCGCAGGTCATGCCTTTGATGCTCAATTCCAGGGTCTGCACGGGAACGCCGTAACCTGCTTGTTCGACTGCCTCCATCAAGGCGGGCAGGCTTCCTTCTGGCGCCTGGACCCGCGCCTGTTCCGTCGCCAGGTTGACGCTGACGGCACTGGCGCCGGTCACCTTGCGCAACGCTCGCTCGACTCGCCCGGCGCAGCTGGCGCAGGTCATGCCGCAGATCGGCAGATCGAAAATAGTGGGTTCAGGCATGGGGCAGGCTCCCTGTAGTGGACGACCACAGGATCAACCTTGCCATGTTGGCAAGGTCAAGCGCCAATGCAAAAGCTTGCACGTTGCACGGTGGGAGCAAGTTCGCTCCCCCATGTTAGGGGCAACGTCAGTATCCGAGGTCAGCCTGCTTGAGGTACATGCCTTCCCCATTCGCTGCGATTCGGTATTTCAGAATGTCGCCGGCCTTGAGCGTGATGTCCTGCGATCCCGGAGCGAGCATGCCTGGGGCGCAACCCACGGCCTGGCCAGGCAGCAGTTTCAGGCGCAAGGAAAACCGACCGGGCGGCAGATTGAAGGAGGTGCTTTGCTCTTGGAATAGCCTGGCCGAGAGCTGATCCTCGATGTAGATGCCGATTTCGCAACTGGTCGGCACTTCCAGGCGCTCACGAGAAATGATCAGCACACCATAGTCTTCGCCAACAGCCGATGCCTGGGGGGCCACTGCTGAAAGACCGAGCATGCAAAACAGGCTGAACGCTGACCAGCGCATGGCTGAACCTCCGGTATGAAATCCTGATAGGTGCAGCTTGGCCGAGCAGGACGCCGATTGCCAGCCCGGCAGTTTTTGCCAAAACTTGACCTTGCCATGATGGCAAGCTTGAAACTGTGGGCAATTCCAATCCCAAGGAGTCATTTCATGCAAATCTTCAATGTTCGAGGAATGTCTTGCGGTCATTGCGTAAAGGCCGTTACCCAGGCTGTGCAGGCTCAGGATCCAACGGCGCAGGTGCAAGTGGATCTGGGGGCTGGGACCGTCCAGGTCCAAAGCACTTTGCCGCAGAAGACGGTGATCGATGCGATAAGGGAGGAGGGCTACGAAGCCAGTCCCGCCTGAGATTCTGAATCGTTAGCGACCTATCGGAATGTTCAAGAGCGCTCAGCCCGGCTAAACTGTCGGGCTGCCGACTGACGCTGATCTGGACGCCTGATGAACCTCCGTACCATTCTGATTCTTGGCGCCTTGAGCGCTTTCGGTCCCTTAGCGATCGATTTTTATCTGCCGGCGTTCCCGGCGATGGCAATCGCTTTCGGCACCGATGAAAAACACATCCAACTGACCCTGGCGGCTTATTTCCTCGGGCTGTCCCTCGGCCAACTGGCCTACGGGCCGGTGGCGGATCGCTTCGGACGGCGTATCCCGCTGCTGGCGGGGGTCGGCTTGTTCACCGTGGCATCCCTGGCCTGCGCCTACGCGCCAAGCCTCGAATGGCTGATCGGCGCCCGCTTCGTGCAGGCTTTGGGCGGATGCGCGGGAATGGTGATTTCCCGGGCGGTGGTCAGCGACAAATGCGACGCAGTGGGCTCGGCCAAGGTGTTTTCGCAGTTGATGCTGGTAATGGGCCTGGCGCCGATCCTCGCGCCGATGCTCGGCGGCCTGCTGGTGAACGTTTACGGTTGGCAATCCATTTTCATTGGGTTGACGTTGTTCAGTGCGCTTGCGGCGACGGCGGTTGCCTTGTGGTTGCCGGAAAGCCTGCCTGAGCATGTGCCACGGCAACCGTTGTCCGGGGCATTGCGCCAATACGGTCGCCTTCTCAAGGACTCTGTTTTCCTTGGTCATGCCTTGACAGGCGGCATCGCGATTGCCGGGATGTTTGCCTACATCGCCGGTTCGCCGTTCGTTTTCATCAAGCTCTATGGCGTGCCCGCTGAGCACTTCGGCTGGCTGTTTGGTACCAACGCGGCGGGCTTCATCCTGGTGGCGCAAGTCAATGCCAGGCTGTTGTCCAAACGCGGTCCGGCCTTCCTGCTGGCCCGCGCGGTCTGGGTCTATTGGATTGCCGGGCTGAGTTTGTTGGCCATCAGCGCCTTCCAGCCGGAGCGGTTGTGGCCGCTGTTGATCCCGCTCTTTATCTGCATCGCCAGTCTGGGTTGCATCATCCCCAATGCGTCGGCTTGCGCCATGAACGGGCAGGGTGCCCGGGCGGGGAGCGCCTCGGCCATGTTGGGATGCCTGCAGTTTTCCGTCGCTGCGGGTGCCGCCGCGTTGGTGGCAGCGCTACATGACGGCACGGCGGTGCCGATGGCGATCGTCATCAGCCTTTGCGGATTGTTGGTGGTCGGCGCGGCAATGCTGACCCGTCGTCTGCAAAACGCTTTGGCGCTTGCCCAGGCGAGTCAGCGAAGCTGATTCAACCGGCCGCGCGCTGCTGATGTTCGGGAAAGTGATGGGGCGCTCGAATGCGCGCTTGCAGGGTGTTCGCGAAAGCCTGGGCTTCGGCTTCGGAGCGAAAGGTCACGACATGCTGGTCAAGGCGCACTTGCCATTGAGATTTTGCCACCTCTTTTATCAGGATCTTCATTGCTGACCTCCTCGTGTAAAAGATTGCGTTGCAAAGGCCTCGAGTGTAGACCCGATTGCGAGCGCAGTTGTGACAACGGTCAATTGTCGGACTGACGGTGCAGGCTTATGTGGCGAGGGAGCAAGCTCCCTCGCCACGGGCGACTGCCCGGCATCAGAATCCTTCAAGCACGATCTTACCCTTGGCCTTCCCACTTTCAAGCAATGCGTGGGCTCGGCGCAGGTTCTCTGCATTGATCACGCCAAAATGTTCGCCCACCGTTGTTTTCAAGGTGCCGGCGTCGATCAATCCCGCCACGCGATTGAGCAGCTTGTGCTGTTCAAGCATGTCGGCTGTCTCGAACAGGGAACGGGTGTACATGAACTCCCAATGCAAGGACAGGCTCTTGCGCTTGAGCTTGGTCACGTCCAGGGATTTCGGGTCGTCGATGAGGGCCAGCTTGCCTTGGGGCGCCAAGGCTTCGACCAATTGATCCAGGTGCTGGTCGGTCTGGGTCAGGCTGGCCACGTGGGTCACTTGAGCCTGGCCTGCCTGCTTGAGGACTTCGCTCAGCGGCTGGCTGTGATCGACCACCAGGTCGGCACCCAGGTCACGCACCCAATCCACTGTCTGCGGTCGGGACGCGGTACCGATGACCTTGAGGCCGGTGAGCTGGCTGGCCAGTTGCGTCAGGATTGAACCCACGCCCCCGGCGGCGCCGACAATCAGCAGGGTCTGGCCCTGGTCATCCTGGCCTTCTTTTATCTGCAGCCGGTCGAACAGTAGTTCCCAGGCGGTGATCGACGTGAGCGGCAGCGCGGCGGCTTCGGCGAAACCGAGGGTCTTGGGCATGTGGCCGACGATACGCTCATCCACCACATGCATTTCGCTGTTGCCACCGGCCCTGGCGATGGAACCGGCATAGAACACCTTGTCGCCAGCCTTGAACAGCGTGACTTCGCTGCCCACGGCCTTGACGACTCCAGCCACGTCCCAGCCCAATACCTTGCCGGCACCGCCTTCTGGCTGCACGTTCTGGCGAACCTTGGTATCGACGGGGTTGACCGAGATGGCCTTGACCTCCACCAGCAAATCTCTCGGGCCGGCAACCGGCTCCGGCAGCTCGACGTCTTGCAGCGCGCGAGGATCGCTGATGGGCAGTGATTGGTAATAGGCGATGGCTTTCATGAAGCGGCTCCGTAAGCAGGGACGATGGCGCCCATGTTTGGTGATTTGGGGGCGGGGTAAAAGCGGCTAAACCAACAGGCTCTTTCAGTGTTTTTTTGATAATGACCATTAGTCGCGGGCAAATAGAGATTTTTCCCTCACGCACAATCGCCTCCAAAGGTTTCTGGAGGACAGGAAACCTTGATCCGCACGCTTATACTAGCGGCCGCCTGTGTCAGCGTTGAAACCGGCACGACGGCAAGCGAAGTCCGCACGGGCATGCCGGTCTTCCAGGCGGTCAGCCGCTTTGGGCGGCACCTTCTTACGGGTCAATATGCCCCAAAGCAGTAGACAGACGATTCAACAGGGAGTGAATACATGGAACATGCACCTTGCATCAGCCAGATTGCCACGCTGCTGGCCGACCCAAAGCGTAGCGCGATGATGTGGGCGTTGATGGATGGTACGGCCCGACAGGCCGATGAATTGGCTTTGCTGGCCGGGCTTTCGCCCTCTTCGGCCAACGCCCATCTGGGGCGGTTATCCACGGGCGGTCTGTTGAAAGTCGAAGTCCGCGGCCGCAAGCGTTTTTTTCGCCTGGCGGCCCCCGAGATCGGCGCCGCCGTCGAGGCGTTGGCGAGTGCGACCCTTGCCAGCACGCCGCGACAGGTTCCAGAAGTTTTCAAACGCGGCCTCATGCCAACCAAGGCGCCGACGGCACCGGCTTCGCTGATGCGCGCCAGGCTTTGCGATGATCATCTGGGCGGTACCCTGGCGGCGGATCTGTATCAGCGATTGTTGGATGCCGGATGGCTTGAACAGGTTGAGCAGCGGGTAATCGTCACGCACAAGGGCGCGAACCAGTTGGCCGGGCGTGGGCTGTTCATCCAGGCACTGGCTCATCGCAACGCGCGCATTGCTTGCCCCTGCCCTGATTGGAGTGAGCGGCGCCCGCACTTGGGTGGCGCGCTGGGGGCTGCGTTGCTGCAGTTGTTCATGCAATCGGGTTGGCTGAGCCTTCCAAATGACTCGAGGGCCCTGCAGGTGACCACCCTCGGCCAGCAGGAAATCCATCGGTTCGCCAGGCAGGACACCTTGGAAATGGCGCTCTAGGGCTGTCGACAGGTCGCTATCAGCAATAGTCGCCTGTGAGGTTCGCGCACACTCGGTCTGGGGTTCTTTCGGATTGGGGAATGCAATGGACACTCACGTTTACAGTGCCGCGGAACGACTGGAGCGATTGCCGATCAGCGGCTATCACCGGGTCATATTCATCATCATCGCCTTGGCGTTTTTCTTCGACTCCATGGACCTGGCCATGATGACGTTCTTGCTGGGGTCGATCAAAACCGAGTTCGGCCTGAGTTCGGCCCAGGCAGGGCTGCTGGCCAGCTCGAGCTTTTTTGGCATGGTGGTGGGCGCCTCGCTGTCGGGCATGTTGGCCGATCGATTTGGACGAAAGCCGGTGTTCCAGTGGAGCATCGTACTGTGGGGGGTGGCCAGTTACCTGTGTTCCACCGCCCAGGACATCGAGACATTGACGTTGTTTCGTGTCCTGTTGGGCGTCGGCATGGGCATGGAGTTTCCAATTGCCCAGTCGATGCTTTCGGAGCTTATTCCAGCGAAGCGCCGTGGACGCTACATCGCCTTGATGGACGGCTTCTGGCCGCTTGGCTTTGTGGCGGCGGGCGTGTTGTCGTATTTCCTCCTGCCGGTGATCGGCTGGCGTGACATTTTCCTGGTATTGGCGGTGCCGGCGGTCTTCGTCCTGGTGATTCGTTTTTTCATTCCCGAATCGCCGCGTTGGCTGGAGCAGGCTGGCCGGGGCGATGAAGCGGATGCCGTGCTCAAGCGGATCGAAGACAAAGTCCGCGCCTCGCTGGGCACGCACGATTTGCCCGAGCCCATTCGCCTGCCGAGGCTGGCGACCGTGCCTGGCAACTTTTTCTCGGCCCTGGCGCAGATTTGGTCACCGTTGTATCGCCAACGCACCGTGATGATCTGGAGCGTCTGGTTCTTCGCCCTGCTCGGGTTCTACGGCCTGACGTCCTGGCTCAGCGCCCTGTTGCAGCAATCGGGTTTTGCGGTGACGCAGTCGGTCTACTACACGGTTCTGATTTCCCTGGGCGGGATCCCCGGTTTCCTGATGGCGGCCTGGCTGGTGGAACGTTGGGGGCGCAAGCCGGTGTGCATCATCACGCTGCTGGGCGGCGGGGTCATGGCATTTCTGTATGGTCAGAGCGCGGTGTTCGGCGGCAACGTGGGCCTGCTGATAAGCACCGGACTGTTGATGCAGTTCTTCCTGTTCGGCATGTGGGCGGTGCTTTACACCTATACACCGGAGCTTTACCCCACCTCCGCGAGAGCCACGGGATCGGGCTTTGCCTCGGCGGTCGGACGCATCGGTTCGCTGCTTGGCCCCTTGATAACAGGGTTGGTATTTCCGATCACCGGGCAAGGCGGTGTGTTTGCCCTGGGCGCGCTGTGCTTTGCGGTGGCGGCGGGTGTGGTCTGGTTGTACGGAATGGAGACGCGGGGCAAGACGCTGGAGGAGTTGAGCGAAGCGAATGTCGCTGACTGAACACAGTCTCCTGTGGGAGCGAGCTTGCTCGCGATAGCGCCGGGTCAGTCAACATCAATGTTGAACGATCGACCGCCATCGCGAGCAAGCTCGCTTCCACAGGCGTTGAGACGGGCTTAAGGTTTTACCAGTCGCGCATCCAGGCTGTTTTGCGCCAAGCGCTTGGCCTGGTCTTGAGTCATGCCCAAATGCGTATGCAGCGCATGGAAGTTTTCGGTGACGTAGCCGCCGAAATACGCCGGGTCATCGGAGTTCACCGTTACCTTCACGCCGCGTTCGAGCATATCGAGGATGTTGTGCTGCGACATGTCGTCGAACACGCAGAGCTTGGTGTTGGACAACGGGCACACCGTCAGCGGGATTTGCTCGTCGATGATTCGCTGCATCAGCCGTTCATCTTCGATTGCCCGAACGCCGTGGTCGATGCGCTGGATCTTCAGCAGGTCCAAGGCTTCCCAGATGTACTCGGGCGGACCTTCCTCGCCAGCGTGGGCGACGGTCAGGAAACCTTCGTTTCGCGCGCGGTCGAACACCCGCTGGAATTTGCTTGGTGGATGGCCCATCTCCGAGCTGTCGAGGCCGACGGCCACGAACGCGTCACGGAAAGGCAGCGCCTGGTCGAGGGTCTGCTCGGCCTGTTCTTCGCTCAGGTGGCGCAGGAAACTCAGGATCAGGCCGCTGGTGATGCCCAGTTGCTGTTCGCCGTCCTTGAGGGCGGCGGCGATGCCGTTGAGCACCACTTCAAATGGAATGCCACGATCGGTGTGGGTCTGGGGATCGAAGAACGGTTCGGTGTGGATCACGTTTTGCGCCTTGCAACGTAGCAGGTAGGCCCAGGTCAGGTCATAGAAATCCTGGGAGGTCCGCAGCACGTCGGCGCCCTGGTAGTACAGGTCGAGAAATTCCTGCAGGTTGTTGAAGGCGTAGGCCTGGCGCAGGGTGTCAACGTCGTTCCATGGCAAGGCGATCTTGTTGCGTTCGGCCAGGGCAAACAGCAACTCGGGCTCCAGCGAGCCTTCCAGGTGCAGGTGCAGTTCAGCCTTGGGCAAGGCGTTCAGCCAGTCGTACATGTCTTTTTCTCATCAGCGAATCGATGGCGGGCATTCTACAGGGGTAGGCGCCGATGTCTGGTAAAACCTGACCGGGTGATCCACTGCGCAGGCCGCATCCGCACGAAACGTTCCCGGCCCGTCACAGTCTAGTAGCTCATGACCCGTCCATTGCCAGGCCCACGATGTTCTCGTTGATCAAGCAAGAAAAACTGCTGTTGTTGGCCCTGCTCGCCGCCTTCGTCGCCTACCCGCTGGAACATTGGTTTCTGGGCAGCGGGCAGGCCGTGGCGCTGGCGAGTGGGTTGGTGCTGATCGGTTTTATTGTTTCTGCGTCCATGCGCGTTGCTCATCACGCGGAACTGTTGGCGGAAAAGGTTGGCGATCCCTACGGCACCATGATCTTGACCTTGTCGGCGGTGCTGGTGGAAGTCGTGATCCTGGCGATCATGATGAGTAACGAGGCATCACCCACCCTGGTACGAGACACGATTTATTCTGCGGTCATGCTCGACATCAATGGCATTCTCGGGCTCGCGGCTTTGATGGGGGGGCTCAAACATGGCGAGCAGGTCTATAACGATGACTCGGCGCGCACCTACAGCGTGATGATTCTCACCGCCATGGGCGTGTCGATGGTGGTGCCGGAGTTCATTCCACAGGAAAACTGGAAACATTATTCGGCGTTCACCATCGGCGCGATGGTCGTGTTGTATACCTTGTTCCTACGGATGCAGGTGGGACCCCACAGCTATTTTTTCAGCTACAGCTACCCGCAAAAGCGCCGCAGGAAAGAGCCCGTGGAAACCGAGCCGAAACCCATCAGCCTGGCATTTTCCATCGGCGCATTAGTGTTTGGCGTAGTGGTAATCGGTGCGCTGGCAGAAGTCATGTCCAAAGCCATCGACCTGGGGTTGGAGGGCTCCGGCGCGCCGCCAGTGGTCACTGCAATCCTGGTGGCGGCCATCTCCGCTGCGCCGGAGATCCTCACGGCCCTGCGCGCAGCCCTGGCCAATCGCATGCAGTCGGTGGTCAACATCGCGCTGGGGGCGTCGTTGTCCACCGTGATCCTGACCGTGCCGGTGATGGAAGCGATGGCGCTCTACACCGGGCAACCTTTCCAGATGGCGATGACGCCGGTGCAGACGGTGATGATTTTCATCACCCTGATCGTCAGCGCCATCAACCTCAACGATGGCGAAACCAACGCCATCGAGGGGATGACCCATTTTGTGTTGTTTGCGACGTTTGTGATGTTGTCGTTGCTGGGCCTTTAGCTTGTCAGAGTCCTTGTGGGAGCGAGCAGACTCGCTCCCACATTCGTCCTTTGATTGGGTCACGATGCAGCAATCAGCTCCCGCGCGGCCTGGCTGTGATCGGCAATCAACCCTTTCAGGTCGAGGCCTTCGATCTGTCCGTCGATCACACGCCACTCGCCTGCAACCATAACTCGATCCGCCCGATCGGCACCGCACAGCAGCAGTGCCGAGATCGGGTCGTGGCTGCCGGAAAAGCGCAACTCATCAAGTTTGAATAGCGCCAGGTCAGCCTGCTTGCCCACCGCCAATTCACCGATGTCGCTGCGCCCCAGCAATTGCGCCGAACCCCGGGTGGCCCAGCCCAGTACTCGTTCCGGTGTGATTGCTTGTGCGCCGTAGCGCAGGCGCTGGATGTAGAGCGCTTGGCGGGCTTCCAGGATCATGTTCGAGGCATCGTTGGAGGCTGAGCCGTCAACCCCCAGGCCCAGCGGGGCGCCGGCGGCAGTGAGTTCAAGCGTCGGACAGATCCCCGAGGCCAGGCGCATGTTCGAGCTGGGGCAATGACAGATACCGGTGCCGGCGGCGCCGAGACGGACGATTTCGTCCGGATTGAAATGAATGCCATGGGCCAGCCAGGTGCGCGGGCCCAGCCAGCCGACGCTGTCCAGGTAATCGACGGTGCGCAGGCCGAAGCGTTGCAGGCAGAAATCTTCTTCGTCGAGGGTTTCGGCCAGGTGCGTGTGCAGGCGTACGTCGAGTTTTTCCGCGAGTTCGGCGCTGGCGCTCATGATCTCGGGCGTGACTGAAAACGGCGAGCACGGCGCCAAGGCAATCTGGATCTGCGCGCCATCGCCTCGTTGGTGATAGCGGGCAATCAATCGCTGGCTGTCGTCGAGAATTACCTGGCCCTGCTGGACGGTCTGTTGCGGCGGCAAGCCACCGTCGGCTTCGCCCAGGCTCATGGAGCCGCGAGTCAGCATTGCGCGCATGCCCAGCTCGCGAACGCTTTGAACCTGCACATCGATCGCATTTTCCAGGCCTTGCGGGAACAGATAATGATGATCGGCCGCCGTCGTGCAGCCTGACAGCAGCAGTTCAGCCAGCGCCACTTTGCTTGCCAGCGCGAGTTTTTCTGGCGTCAGTCGTGCCCATACGGGATAGAGGGTTTTCAACCAAGGGAATAGCGGCTGGTTGACCACCGGTGCCCAGGCGCGGGTGAGGGTCTGATAGAAGTGGTGATGAGTGTTGATCAGCCCAGGCAGGATTACATGATCGCGGGCGTCAAAGACTAGGTCGCAGGGCTGGCGAGGTTGCTGGCCGAGGCCCAGCAGTTCGACGATCGCACCGTCCTGCAGGACGAGACCGCCACGGGCATCGAGGCCGTTGGCCGTGAAGACGGCGAGGGGATTTTTTAACCAGGTACGGGTCGCAGGCATGATGGCCGGCTCCTCTGAAAGTGGGTTCAGGTTAGCCAGCTCAGTGATGCCCTGTCTGCTGATCCAGGGGCGCCATGGGAGGGCGCGGGTCGGAGTTTACTCAGGTTGTTCGGCACATATCCAGTACCCGGCGACGTAATGGGTGGCGTTTACCAGGGAATCGTCTCGCCCCTGTAATTGACGAAGTGATGCCCGCCCTTGCCGGTGAAGGCATTGACCTGGTCGATCAGCCCACGGGTACTGGTCGGGACGTCTATCTCGGCACCTTCACCGCCCATGTCGGTCTTCACCCAGCCCGGATGCAGGGACAGTACGGTCAGCGACTGCTCGCCCAATTGACTGACGAAACTGTTGGTCATTGAGTTGAGGGCGGCTTTGCTTGCCTTGTACAACGCCAGTTCCGGCGCGTCGGGCATGGTCACGCTGCCCAGTACGGAGCTCATGAAAGCCAGCACGCCGCTACGTTCGCGAATCTGCCCGACGAAGCGCTGGGCCAGATTGATCGGTGCCACTGCGTTGGTGAAGAACAATTGGCCCACCTCCGCCAGCGTTGCGCCGCCAGGGTTCTGATTGGCCGGGCCCTTTACGCCGGCGTTGACGAACAGCAGGTCGAAGATTTCGCCCTTGAGTTGCTGGCTCAAGGCGATGACGGCTTGCTGGTCGTCCATGTCGAGCCTTTCGATTCGCACCGGACCCAGCGCTTTCAAGGCGTCCGCGTGCTGCGGGTTGCGCACGGTAGCAGTGACGTTCCAGCCGTCGCTGAGCAACGTCTTTACCAACCCCAGGCCCAAGCCCCTGGAAGCACCGATGATCAATGCATTTTTCGCCGAATTCATGAAGGCATCCTTGAAAGAAAAGGCCATGGATTTAATGGACAACGTTGCCCGAGCCGTTGTTTCAACTCGTGACGCAACGCGTCGGGTTTGTATCACCGTATCGATTGATTAAAAATTGAACAAGCGGCTGCGGTCCATGCCGTTACTGAGGCTGCTGGACCCATGAACGGGTTATCCACAGCTTGTTCCACAGTAATTGTGCGCAAGCTCCAAGGTCGGGAATAAGCCCCGTGCGGCTTTCTTCTAAAGGTGATAAAGCGCCGCAAGTGATTGTTTTGCTGACGGATCTCTGAAGTCTGGATGCCCCTGTACGAAAAATGTACAAATCCACGAAAGCCGCATGACAGAAGGGTTGCAGCGTGGTACGCCCAGGTTATCCACAAGCGGGTGCACAGCGCGTGTGGGCAAATCCGCGTTTTTCCGTCACACGGCGGTCTCACGCTCCAGGCGTATGTGCCCGCGACTCAGGTCGGCCAGCCGTGCCTGCAGCGTTTCAATGTGTTCTTCGCCCACCGCCAATTGAAGCTCTACACCATCGGCGGTGAAATGCTCGGCGTTCACCAAACCCCCGCATTCGGTTGTGCGCAGTTTCACCAGGGCCAGTTCCGCGAACCCGCAAACGCAGCGCAGCCCCACGCGGCTGATCAATTCAATCTTTTCGGCGTTTTGCAGGCATTTGTTTGCACCGCCGCCGTACGCCCGCGCCAGCCCACCGGTCCCCAGCTGGATTCCGCCGTACCAGCGGATCACCAGCACCACCACCTGATCGCAGGCTTGGGCCTGGATGGCTGCCAGGATCGGACGTCCGGCGGTACCGCCTGGTTCGCCATCGTCGCTGCTGCGGTACTGGTTGCCGAATTTCCAGGCCCAACAATTGTGCGTGGCGGCCAGGTCGCTGTGCTGTTCGATAAAGGCCTGGGCCTCGGCAGGGCTGTTGATGGCGGCGGCAAGGGTAATGAAACGGCTTTTGCGGATTTCTTCACGGTACTCACAAAAGCCGGCGAGGGTATAAGGCATGTAGTCCTAGGATCTGTATGAGAGGTCAGGTGTCAGGCCGCAGCCTTTTAGAATGATACGGATCAAGTTGTCGCCGGCGTCGATCATGTCTTGCTTGGTCAGCTTGCTGCGACCGGTCACGCGGCAGATCTGGGTAGCAAAGTCGGCATAATGCTGGGTGCTGCCCCATAGCAGGAAGATGAGATGCACCGGATCGACCGGGTCCATTTTTCCTGCATCGATCCAAGCCTGGAAAACAGCCGCTCGGCCCTTGAACCAGGCCTGATAGTCCTGGTTGAAATATTCGCTCAGGCACTCGCCGCCACTGATCACTTCCATGGCGAAGATCCGCGACGCCTGAGGTTGGCGCCGCGAGAACTCCATCTTGGCGCGGATGTAGCGGGTCAATGCCTGCGCCGGATCGTCTTCGGCCGTCAGGGAATTGAACGTGCTGTCCCATAACTCGATGATGTTGCTCAATACCGCCACGTAGAGCCCGAGCTTATTGGTGAAATAGTAGTGCAGGTTGGCCTTGGGCAATCCAGCCTTCAAGGCAATCGTATTCATGCTGGTGCCCTTGAAACCGTGACGGGCGAACTCATCCTCGGCGGCCCTGAGGATGGTCTCTTCGTTCTGTTGACGAATGCGGCCGGTAGGCTTGCCGCCATGGGCGGGAACTTCAAAAGTCATGGACGTTTCCGGGCTGGGTCTGTGGGTGCGGGCAAATGCGTTCATAGCGCACCGGCGCGGATCAGACAAGTGCTGCGGCTATAAAAGCGGCACGTTGCAGATATTCAGCGTGTTGCCGCGAGATTTTCGAGGAAGTTTTCCAGCACCAAATGAGGGCGACGCCCCTTGCGCGTGACCGATGCCAGGCTCAGGTCGTAGAAACGCGCGAAGGGTTTGAGCGCGCGTAGGCGACCTTGTTGTACCCAGAGATTGGCGTAGTGATCCGGTAGATAACCGATATAACGACCCGTGAGAATCAGAAACGCCATGCCTTCGCGGTCCGATGCGCTGGCCGTGCAGTTCAGTGCCTGGTAATGGGCCTGGATGTCGGCCGGCAAGCGAAAGGTTGGCGCGATGGCGTCCTGGGTATTGAGGCGAGCGTCTTCGAGTTGCTGGTCGTCCACGTAAAACAGTGGATGACCGACCGCGCAATACAGCAGCGAGCGTTCGCTGTAGAGCGGTTGGTATTCAAGACCCGAAAGGGCGCTGGCCTGGGGGACCACGCCGACGTGAAGGCGACCGTCGAGTACGCCTTGCTCGACTTCGTTGGGTGCGATCATGCGAATCTGGATTTGCACGTCTGGCCCGCGTTCTTTCAACTGGGCCAAGGCGTGGGTGATACGCATATGCGGCAGGGTGACAAGGTTGTCCGTCAGGCCAATGATCAATTCGCCGCGTAAATGTTGATGGAGGCCGTTGACCTCGGTACGGAAACTTTCCAGCGCACTTAATAGTTGCAGCGCCGATTGATAGACCTCGCGGCCTTCTTCAGTCAGGGAAAAGCCCGCGCGGCCACGCTGGCACAAGCGCAGCCCCAGGCGTTGTTCAAGATCATTCATCTGCTGGCTGATAGCCGAGCGGCCGATCCCGAGGACCGTTTCGGCGGCAGAAAAACCACCGCATTCCACCACGCTGCGGAAAATGCGCAGCAAGCGGATATCGAAGTCGCTGACCTGGGCCAGCGGATCGGAACGACGCATGCTCATAGTTTAGTAATCCGCTGACTGAAGGTTAGAAAAGCTGGGTTTCACCGACTTTATCGCCGTGGCAACGTAGTCGCAAGAACGCTCCTGATTTCATACCGTTTATGTCTTGCGAGGTTTTGTCGATGAACATGCCCGAACACGCTGTCGGTTCCCTGGCCAGCCAGCTCAAGCTGGACGCTCATTGGATGCCTTATACGGCCAATCGCAATTTCCAACGCGACCCTCGCCTGATCGTCGCTGCCGAAGGTAGCTGGCTGACCGATGACAAGGGACGCAAGGTCTACGATTCGCTGTCGGGATTGTGGACATGCGGCGCCGGGCACACCCGCAAGGAGATCCAGGAAGCGGTCGCCAAGCAACTGGGCACGCTCGATTACTCGCCGGGATTCCAGTATGGACATCCGTTGTCGTTCCAATTGGCGGAAAAGATCACCAACCTGACCCCGGGCAACCTCAACCATGTGTTCTTCACCGATTCAGGTTCCGAGTGCGCCGATACCGCAGTGAAGATGGTTCGCGCTTATTGGCGCCTCAAGGGGCAGGCCACCAAGACCAAGATGATCGGTCGGGCCCGCGGTTATCACGGTGTGAATATTGCCGGCACCAGCCTGGGCGGCGTGAGCGGCAACCGCAAATTGTTCGGCCAAGCCATGATGGATGTTGATCATTTGCCCCATACCTTGCTGGCCAGTAACGCCTATTCCCGGGGCATGCCCAAGGAGGGCGGGATCGCCTTGGCCGATGAGCTGTTGAAGTTGATCGAGCTGCACGACGCTTCCAATATCGCCGCCGTGTTTGTCGAGCCGATGGCTGGGTCCGCCGGTGTGCTGGTGCCGCCAGAGGGATACCTGAAGCGTCTGCGGGAAATCTGCGACCAGCACAACATCTTGCTGGTGTTTGACGAAGTGATCACCGGGTTCGGTCGTACCGGCGCGATGTTTGGTGCCGACAGCTTTGGCGTGACGCCGGACGTGATGTGCATCGCCAAGCAAGTCACCAACGGTGCAATTCCGATGGGGGCGGTCATTGCCAGCAGCGAAATCTACCAGACGTTCATGAGCCAGCCGACGCCTGAATATGCCGTGGAATTTCCCCATGGCTATACGTACTCGGCACACCCAGTGGCGTGCGCGGCGGGACTGGCGGCGTTGGACCTGCTGCAAAAAGAGAATCTGGTGCAGGGTGTGGCCGAGGTGGCGCCGCATTTCGAGACCGCATTGCATGGCTTGAAAGGCTCGAAAAACGTTATCGATATTCGCAACTTTGGCTTGGCCGGGGCGATCCAGATCGCCCCCCGTGACGGTGACGCTATCGTGCGTCCTTTCGAGGCTGGAATGGCACTGTGGAAGGCTGGGTTCTATGTGCGCTTTGGCGGCGATACCTTGCAGTTCGGGCCGACGTTCAACAGCAAGCCGCAGGACCTGGATCGCCTGTTCGACGCAGTTGGTGAAGTGCTGAACAAGATCGACTGATTTCTTCTATATAGAGAGACGCTCGTTAATGGGCGTCTGGTGATCAATTTCCTGGAGTCCCCATGAGCCTCATCCCGCATTTGATCAATGGCGAACTGTTGAGCGATAACGCCCGTACAGCCGATGTGTTCAACCCGTCCACCGGCCAGGCAATCCATCAAGTACCGCTGGCGGATCGCGCAACTGTCCAGCAGGCGATCGATGGCGCCAAGGCCGCTTTCCCGGCCTGGCGCAACACGCCGGCGGCGAAGCGCGCCCAAGTAATGTTCCGTTTCAAGCAGCTGCTGGAGCAGAACGAGTCGCGCATCGCCCAGTTGATCAGCGAAGAACACGGCAAGACCCTGGAAGACGCGGCGGGGGAACTCAAGCGGGGTATCGAAAACGTTGAGTTTGCCTGTGCGGCGCCGGAAATCCTGAAGGGCGAATACAGTCGCAATGTAGGGCCGAATATTGATGCTTGGTCAGATTTCCAGCCTTTAGGTGTCGTGGCGGGTATCACGCCGTTCAATTTCCCGGCAATGGTGCCGTTGTGGATGTACCCGCTGGCTATCGTCTGTGGGAATTGTTTCATTCTCAAGCCGTCGGAGCGCGATCCGAGTTCGACACTGCTGATCGCCCAGCTTTTGCTGGAAGCCGGTTTGCCCAAGGGTGTATTGAGCGTAGTCCATGGCGACAAGGCGGCGGTGGATGCTTTGATCGAGGCGCCGGAGGTAAAAGCGTTGAGTTTTGTCGGGTCGACACCGATCGCTGAATACATCTATGCCGAAGGTACTCGTCGAGGTAAGCGCGTCCAGGCGCTGGGTGGTGCGAAGAACCATGCGGTGCTGATGCCGGATGCAGATCTGGACAACGCAGTCAGCGCCTTGATGGGCGCGGCGTACGGTTCGTGCGGTGAGCGCTGCATGGCAATTTCGGTGGCGGTATGTGTCGGCGATCAAGTAGCTGATGCCCTGGTGGCCAAGTTGGTGCCGCAGGTCAAGGCACTGAAGATCGGTGCGGGGACTTCTTGCGGATTGGACATGGGGCCGCTTGTTACCGGGCAGCACCGTGACAAGGTCAGTGGGTATATAGAGGAGGGCGTGTCGGCGGGGGCATCATTGATTGTCGATGGTCGTGGCTTGAGCGTTGCTGGGCACGAGGAAGGCTTTTTCCTGGGCGGCTGCCTGTTTGATCGCGTGACGCCTGAGATGCGCATATACAAGGAAGAAATCTTCGGGCCGGTGCTGTGTATCGTCCGGGTCAACAGCTTGGAAGAGGCGATGCAACTGATCAACGATCACGAATATGGCAACGGCACCTGCATCTTTACCCGTGACGGCGAAGCGGCGCGGTTGTTTTGCGATGAGATTGAAGTCGGCATGGTCGGCGTCAATGTTCCATTGCCAGTGCCTGTCGCCTATCACAGCTTCGGTGGTTGGAAGCGTTCACTTTTTGGTGACTTGCATGCCTATGGTCCGGACGGGGTGCGTTTTTATACCCGTCGCAAGGCCATTACCCAACGCTGGCCGCAGCGTGCCAGCCATGAGGCTTCGCAGTTTGCATTTCCCAGTTTGTAACCTGTAAGTGAAGAGGCCGGCGCCCGTGGGCGTCGGCCTCTGTATTTCCGGGGTTTCTGACTGATATGACAGAATTATGAAAATAAAGGGTTGACGGCAAATTCTGGATGTCTATAATTCGCCCCACTTCCGGCGCAGTCGAAACGGAAAACTCCTTGAGTTTCAATGAGTTAACCAAGTTTCGGTAAGTGCGTCGCTTCAGTTCATCGAGGCGCGGAAGGAGTGGGTAGGCCGGTTTGTTGGGCGCTATCGACGGTTCGATCCTCTCGGTCGAAAGCGGTAAAAAAGAGGTGTTGACAGCAGCGAGTAACGCTGTAGAATTCGCCTCCCGCTAACGAGAGATCGAAAGCGCAAGTGGTTGAAGTTGTTAAGGATTTCCAAGCGAAACTTTGAAAGCTTCTTAAAATAACCGCTTGACAGATACATGGGGCGCTGTAGAATGCGCGCCTCGGTTGAGACAAAAGGCTCAACCCACCGCTCTTTAACAACTGAATCAAGCAATTCGTGTGGGTGCTTGTGGAGTCAGACTGCTAGTCAACAGATTATCAGCATCGCAAGTTACTCCGCGAGAAATCAAAGATGTAACCAACGATTGCTGAGCCAAGTTTAGGGTTTTCTCAAAACCCAAAGATGTTTGAACTGAAGAGTTTGATCATGGCTC